>CAZMEH010000332.1:0-10605 GCA_964564885.1 uncultured Saprospiraceae bacterium
GTACTTCACAAGACTTGACAAATGTAGCAGCGGGGAGTTATTCAGTAACTATAACTGATGCTAATAATTGTACGAAAACGTTAACAGGTTTGACGATTACAGCGCCAGCAGGAATGACAGGAACGACGAGTATTACCAATGCAAGTTGTAACGGTGGAACTGGTTCAATTAATTTGTCAGTAAGTGGTGGAACAAGTGGTTATTCATATGTTTGGAGTAATTCAAGTACTTCACAGGATTTGACAAATGTAGCAGCGGGTAGTTATTCAGTTACAATTACTGATGCCAATAACTGTACCTCAACCGTAACAGGTTTGACGGTCAACGAACCTACCGTAATAATAGCTGTGCCGAATATTACGAATGTTTCTTGTAATGGTGGAATAGATGGCTCAATTGGTTTGATTGTAAATGGCGGAACAAGCGGCTATACTTATATGTGGAGCAACAATTCAACCTCATCAACCTTGTCAGGAGTAGGAGCAGGAACTTATTCGGTTACAGTTACAGATGCAAATAATTGTACGAAAACAGTTACGAGTTTAGCTGTTACAGAACCAGCTGTATTACAATTGACAGCAGCATTAAATCAACACGCTTGTAATGGAAATGACGGTTCAATCAATGTTGTGCCATCTGGCGGAACTGCGCCTTATACCATTCAACCAGCTGGATTGAGTATGTTGCCTCCAGGAAATTACACGGTTACGGTAACTGATGCGAATGGTTGTACAAACTCTTCTCCATCTATTGAAGTGATTGGCGCATCTACGGCTGCATTTGACACAACAATAACTGATTTGCAAATTACATTTACGAATCAATCGACACTTGGAGATACATATAGCTGGGATTTTGGTGATGGAAACACTTCAACTGCTGAAAATCCTACACATACTTATGCTTCGTCTGGTGTTTATACAGTAATATTGACAACAACAAATGTTTGTGGGCCAACTACTTCAACGATGATTATTGAAACGATTGCAGTAAATGCTTATCAAGTATTGAGCGAGGATTTATTGAAAATATTCCCGAACCCAGCGAATGATTATTTACAAATTAATCATCAATTGACTGGCGTTTGGTCATTGGAATTGTTTAATACAATTGGTCAATCGGTCTTAGTTCAGTCGAATATCGGAACAGAAGAATTGTTAGATATTTCTAATTTGCCAACAGGCACTTATTTTATTAGAGTATTTAATGAAGCAGAAGGAACGAGTATTCGTAAGAAAATACAGATTTTGAAATAAAGACAGAATTTACAGGATAAAAATGCCAATAGATATTTAGCAAGCTAAATATCTATTGGCATTTTTTTTAAGCCTGTATTAAAGAACCTTGTTAAATCCTGTCTGTAAATCTTGCCTAGTATTTTGCAGCAAGTATCTCTTTCATTTGCACTTGCAAAGCCAATGCCTTAACTCTAGCAGCAGCAGCAAAATCTTCACCATCGCTCGCATAGATAATTCCACGAGAAGAATTAACCAACAATCCGCAATGGTCATTCAAACCATATTCAGACAATTTTTGTAAATCTCCACCTTGCGCACCAACTCCTGGAACAAGTAAGAAATGGTCTGGCGCAATACGTCTAATCTCCGTGAATTTCTCTGGATGCGTTGCACCAACTACGTACATTAGATTTTCTGGTGTGCCCCAAGTTTGCGCAGTTCGCATCACTTTTTCATACAAAGGCATTTCACTACCATTTACAGTATCCATTTGAAAATCTTGACTTCCTTTGTTCGATGTTAACGCCAAAAGGATCACCCATTTGTTTTTAAACGCCAAAAACGGTTGGACAGAATCCACGCCCATATAAGGCGCAATCGTCAAAGCATCCGCATTTAAATGCTCAAAAAATGCTCGGGCATACATACTGGAAGTATTTCCAATATCGCCACGTTTAGCATCCGCAATCGTCAAATGCGTATCTGGAATATAATCAATCGTTTTTTTCAAAGAAGCCCAACCCGCTGCGCCTTGCGTTTCATAAAACGCTGTATTAGGCTTGTAAGCCACACAAAGGTCTTTTGTTGCATCAATGATTTGCTTGTTGAATTCAAAAATTGGATCATCAAAAGCTAATAAATGCTTTGGTATGCGGTTAATGTCTGTGTCTAAACCGACACAGAGGTAAGATTGTTTGGCAAGGATTTGCTCAAAAAGTTCTTGCTTAGTCATGAGAAGAAGTTGTTGAATTGTTGACAAATTTAACGTAGATACATTTTACCAAAACGTCTAAATCAACATAGAAATATGTTAATTTAAACCATTCAAGGCTACAATGCCTTTGATTTCTGGAATCTGTGCTTTAACAGTCATTTCAAGACCAGCTTTCATTGTCATAATACTCATACTACAATTCTGACAATTGCCAAGCCATTTCACTTGAACCGTTAAATCATCCGTAATGTCAACCACTTCTACATCGCCGCCATCTACTTTGAGGTGCGGTCTAATCGTATCTAAAGCGGTATCTACTCGTTGTAAGAGTGTTTCTTTTTCTAATGTTGACATGATTTTTTATTACTTGTTTCACCCTAACTAGTTGTTAAAGGCGAAGCTATGAATGTTGTTTATATTAATAAACAAATTTAATTTTAACCAAATAGTGCAAGCAGGTCAGAAATTTATTACTTAAAACCTACTACTTAACACCTAATACTTAAGATTGCATTTTTACCTGTTGTGTTGGCGAAAGCATTTCATTTCTCATGGCAACTTGTCGCAATGTATTTTTACAAATATTCATCAATGCATCAAAAGTCGGTTGTTGTTGAGAAACAATAATCGGTGTACCTGCGTCACCAGCTTCTCGAACACTTTGAACCAACGGAATTTGACCTAAAAGGGTTGATTTTGATTCTTTGGCTAATTTCTTTCCACCGCCTTGACCAAAAATGTGATATTTATTATCGGGCAATTCAGCAGGCGTAAACCAAGACATATTTTCTACAATACCAAGAATTGGAACATTTACATTAGGCAACAAAAACATATTCATTGCTTTTACTGCATCAACAACGGCAACTTCTTGCGGAGTTGTTACGATAATTGCGCCAGTTACGGGTACGGTTTGAACCAATGATAACTGAATATCTCCTGTCCCAGGTGGCAAATCAATAATCAAATAATCCAATGGTGGCCAAAGGCAATCTTCGAAAAATTGTTTGATAATTGCACCTAAACGAGGTCCACGAAGGACAACCGCTTGTTCTGGTTCAATAATAAAACCCATTGAAATCATAGGTATTCCATGTGCTTCTAATGGTACAATCTTCGCTTTCCCATTAATCTCACGGATTTTTGGACGTTGTCCTTGCAATCCAAACATAGTTGGCAAAGATGGCCCATAAAGGTCTGCATCCATTAAACCAACCCTTGCGCCTAGCATTTTTAAACCCAATGCCAGATTAGTAGCAACCGTAGATTTTCCAACGCCGCCTTTACCTGAAGCAATTGCAATGATGTTTTTAACCTGTGGTAATGTACCGCTTTTTGCTTGAACACCAGGAGCTCCCGATGTCATATGCAAATGAACATTGGCTTGCGGATACATTTGATTAACTGCAACCATACAAGAAAAATTCAAAGCCTGTTTGTTCTTCTCATCTAGTTTGGAAAGCAGAATCGTGATATTAACATCATCTTCTTTGATTTCAACATCTTTGACCATGTTCATCGCAACGATGCTATTCCCAGAATTTGGGTCTTGAACTTCTTTTAACGCTTCTAATATCTTCTCTTTAGTAATTGCCATCTTTTTAATTAGGAATCCCGAGTTATCGGGAGAGTCTTAGGAATTAAGAATTAAGAATACAAAAATGACCTTGATGGAAATTGAATCCTAATTTTAATTCCTAATTAAATTATTACACAAATATAACCCATGTTCGGTACTTATGGTTTAGAATTAGATCTTTTATTTAGATAAATTTTAAATAAGGCAGTTTTTTGAGTTAGTTAAAGGTTTTTTGTGATTTTATTCTTATCAGCCGTGTGCATTCTGGCAGCAAAGCGGTCTGACTTCTCAAATTAAGGCTTTACCATAAATGAATTGTCCGCAGGTTTTGTTTTTCAATGCTACAATCTCGGGAAAGTGCGCCCATTGCTGAAATCCAAATTTTCCCAACAAATGAATACTTCCTATATTAGAATCTAAAAGAATGGCTAAGGCGAAGTTAAAACCTAAATTTTTAGATTGTTCTAATAAAGCATTTAACAAAAAAGTGCCAATGCCTTTCTTATGATGTTGATTATGAATGTAATAACTCACTTCAACGACTTTTTTTAATGCTGCTCGACCTTCTCGGTATTTACTCAAAGTGCCGTAACCGATAACTTGATTGTCTTGTTCAATAACATAGATTGGATATTTTTCATCTTGATGATGTTCAAACCATTCTTGTCTTTCGGCAACTGTTTTCGTTGAAGTTTCCGCATTTTGTTGTGCAAGAATCGCTTGATTGTGTATTTCTGTTAAAATAGGTAAGTCTGCTTGAATGGCTTTTCTAATTATCATAATTGAGGTTTTTATACAAGTAATTAACAGCTAATCACCTGAAAAATTTCAAATTTATTATCCTTTTACTTGATATATAGGACTTCTAAACCTGCTCCTTCGTCTTCTGCAACCATTTCAATTTCCTTTTTTTCTTCATCAAACTCAAATGTAAACTCATCAGTTGTAAATAGTTCTTTCATGATAAAGTAAATCTCTGTAAAAGTCACGCCTTCAAAAGTATAATAATTTATTATTCCTTCATCTTTGCAGCCGCTATAATTAATTTGGACTTTATTCTCAAAGTAATATTCCTTTTATTCGCACAGATAATCTTCTTTCTTGTTTGGCTCATAATCCTCCTGTTTTTTTATGTCATATTTACTTTTAAGTACTTGGACAAAAGTTTTACTCGGTCGAGGAGCCTCGTGAGAGAAGTTTACGTATATCCTTGTTTTTTAAACAATTAATAACGCTAGCTCTTCGTAACATGAGTTCTTAATACTGAAATTAACTATTATATGTCGCACCATCGGTGCTTTATAATCCTAATTTTACGTAACATCAGTTACTTAGAGTGTTTAAATTGACATTCACGAGTTATAAAAAATGGAATATCAAAATGGTAAATTTTACCATTTCGATATTCCATGATGTTAATTTTATTATACGTACTATACGTTTTGAAAGTCATCAATCAAAAGCTATATGAATGCTGTTTATCTCTGACAGCTGTAGGCGATCTCACCGCAATACCGATAGTAATCGGGAAGTCTGACATCTAACTTCTAAAATGTATAGTAGTGTTCCATTTTTTATTGATTAACTGCTGTTTTTACCAAGATTCCTGGATCGTCAGTAGGCGCATTACTATTCGAGTTGAGTTCGTCAAACGAATAAGGTAAACGCTCAGGGTGACTAGAAGCCGTTCCTGTATTCAATGGAATATCAACCGCAATATCACCATCATCTTTTCTCAAACGACGAGAGTCATTGAAAGGCACAAACATTCCAAAGCAAGAAACATAACGCTCTTCGATGATTTCTCTTAATAATGCCCTAGTTGAATTAATGCCATCTGCATTTTCAATCCCACCATTATCAAAGTCAGTTGCATCAAATGCAGCATACATGTAAGTAGAATCAGTAAAGTTTGCATTCAAACGACCACCTGCATTTAAGTATGATCTTAAATCATTTAAATGACCTAGACCTGTACCTAAGTCAACGGTTCTTGCAGCAGATTCAGCAAGGATTAATTGATTCTCTTCATAAGAAACTAAAGGCTGTGATTCAAACTGTTCGATAACACCTAAATTCGCAAAACCGCCACTTTCATCAATTGTATAATAGTGTAAGCGAGCGTACTCATTCGTTTTAGCATGATTTCTTGAAACACTACTGCCAGCCGCTAACATTTGCATTAAATGACTGTTACCTGTTCCAATATCGCCAGCTCTTGAACCTTCCAAAATAGTCCAAAAAAGATTTTTATCACCTTCCGCAGCGGCATCAACGCCTCTAGGAATGTGCTTCATTGTTCCATCAGAAGAGGAAATACCATTTTGAGCAGCGGTATAAGCACCAGCATAGTTTTTAGTTTGCAACAAATACCTAGCACGTAAAGTATTCGCAGTTTCTAACCATTTGGTCGCATCGCCTTCAAAGTAAATATCTTGCGATAAGTTTGAATTACTTGTCGCATTTGATAAATCGGTTGCCGCACTTTCTAGTAGACTAATTAAAGATGCAAAAACAGCCGCTTGATTGTCAAATTTTGGATCCGCGATATCGTCATTTCTGATTTCAGAATAAGGAATATCACCACAAAGTGAAGCTAAAGTACCAATTGCATGTGCTTCTAATACTTTTGAAACACCTACTAATAGGTCATTCTCTGGTGCACGATCACGAATATAACGAGCATTCGTAATTACTCCAATATAGACTCTACTCCAAGTTGGAATAGATTCCGCTGTTGAAATAGAATAGCCATAAATATTAGAATATAAAGAAGCAAAACCCTCTAATTGCCCACTCCACATTCCAGCAATACGGTTCATGTGTCCCGCTTGTGCTACTGAATTTGCCAGCATCGCACCAGTTAAGAAAAACTCTGGTGCAATATCATCTGGCGTTAATTCATTAGGATTATCATTGATGCCATCGACGAGTCCTTCGCATGACGCCAAACTAAATCCTACGATTAATATTAAACATTTTATTATGTTTCGCATGATTGTTCTTTTTAATTAAAATTTTATTTTACTCATTTCTACAGTTTCTAAATAGATTTACATATCCAATTTGAATTACTTCTATTCTAAAACCGTATCCCGATAGCTATCGGGACTAAAATCGTAAATGACTTAATAAGTGATCGTTACGGTGAACAAAAATGAACGAGTACTTGGATTAGTGAAATATTCTAAACCAAAACCATTACTTACACCAATCTGATTAACCTGAGGGTCGATACCTTCAATATCATCCCAAGTAAATAAATTCCTTCCTGTCAAAGCAATATTTACTCCCGCTAAACTAGTTTTTTCACGGAAAGCATTAGTATTTAGATTGTAACTTAAAGTCAATTCACGAAGACGAGTAAATGTAGCATCATAAAGAGAGAAGTTGTATGCTTGATTATCACCAAAACCACCTCCAATACCAGTACGGTACCAAGATTCATCTAATAATACATCTCCACCACCAAAATTTTCGATATTACCACGAACAACAGTACCTGATGGAACAACATCACCAGCATAGTTTACTAAATCCTCTGTTAAAGTAACACGATTAGCGGTTTCAGCAGTTGTACCAAAACGACGTAATACCCAAAGAGAACGAGGTGAAAAATCACCACCCTGCGAATGTTCAAATAAAACGTTTAAACTCAAACCTTTCCAGCTTGCATTTAAACCTAAAGCACCTCTCCAATCTGGATTAGGATCGCCTAAGATCATTGGACTAGTTGTAATTTGAGGGAAGCCATTATCTGTTAAAAGGTAGCTACCATCAGCATTCGTTTGAGAACCTGTACCATATAAAGCACCTAAAGATTGACCAACGATTGCTCTTGAACTAACAGAAGCGCCACTCAAGTCAATTGTCTCTGTACCAGCTAAGTCTGTTACTTCATTTTTATTTCGACTATAATTGGCATTTAATCCAATATTGAAATCATTGTTTTTGTAAATTGTATAACTAGCTTCTGCTTCAAAACCTTGGTTTTTCATAGAAGCAGCATTGTCAAACTGTGTATCATAACCAAATGAAGGCGTTAATGCCACGGGAATAATCATCCCTTCGATTTTGTTACTATAGTAAGTCAAAGTCAATGCTAAATTATCGTTTAGGAAACGTAAATCTGCTCCGACTTCCCATTCCGTCTTAATCTCTGGAATTAGGTTTGGATTACCTCTATCGTCATCCAATCTAAATCCACCACCATATAGACTACTGTAAAGCGGATCGCTATAAGTACTATAGGTAAAACCAGATTCGGCTAATGTTTGGGTAACATGTGGAGGCGGTGCAACACCAACTCGCCCAATTGAAGCACGTAACTTACCAAAAGACAAGAAGTTAATATCTGTAGCCTCTGTGAATTGCCAAGCAAGGTCAGCAGCAGGATAAAAGAATGTTCCACTATAAGTAGAAGATGCTTCTAATGCACCAGATAATGTTACAAATAATTGGCTATACATGTCAAATCCTAAAACACCATATCCTCTGTTTGAACGAACAAAGCGTTTAGAATTACTATAGGTAGAGCTTTCAGAAGCACTATTCAAATCAGTAGTTGGTTTTCTAGCATTTACTAAAAAGCCTGTCAAAGAAGAAGAGTTTACTCTTCTGCTTTGGTCATTAATATTAAAACCTACAGTTGCTACTAATGAAATATCATCAGTTAGGTTAAAGTTACCTTTACCAATTGCATCAAAATTCAATTCTTTGTTATTGATTAAATCTTCTGCTAATACACCAGGATTTCTATCACCTGCCGAACCGATTGGGAAGAAATAAACCCTTGTATCTTGCGTATAATCAACACCACCTCTTAATATAAAATTCAACCAACTCGTTGGATTGATATTTAAAGCATTAGACATCAAGAAACGATTTACTGTTGTTGTTGATAATTGCTCGTTGATCGTCCAAAGTGGATTATTATAAATAGGATTGGCACTAGAACCACCTAAATATCTTCTGTAAGAACGGTGTCTATTTTCAAAAACACCTCCGCTGCTACTATTATAAGTACCAAAATAATCAGCTAATTCGAAGTCTGGCGGTGTGCGCAATAAGCCTAACATCAAACCAGCAGTATTTGAATTTTGCTGAATCCTGTTAGAATAGGAATTAGTATAACCTGCTTTAGAAGTCACTGTTAACCAATCTGCTAAGATAAATTTGTTATTCAAACGTAAGTTCGTTCTATTATAATCAGAGTTGCGAATGATACCTTCTTGGTCAAGACGACCGAAACTGAAAAAGTAAGTTGCCTTATCTGTACCACCACTTAAAGATAAATCATGTTGTAAGAATCCACCAGTTTGGAAAACATCATCCCAGTTTTTATCAACATAATTCGCTGTTGAATTTTTCTCATCAATCGGATAATACAAATTGCCATCTGCTGTTTCAAAATATTGACCTGATTGGTCAACTACATCTTCACCGCCTGTACGATCTGGAATATAATCGCCCCAAGATTCTGCTCTTGTTGCTCCATAAACACCTCCACGACCTTGTCCCCAAGTTGTTTGCATTGGAATTCTTTCATGAGCTTGGTCAAATGAACGAGACAACTTGTAAGTGATTTTTGGCTTACCTGACTTACCGTTTTTGGTTGTAATAACGATAACACCATTCGCTGCTTTTGAGCCCCAAAGTGCAGCTGCCGAAGCACCTTTTAAGATTTGAACTGACTCAATGTCATTTGGATTGATATCATTCAAACGTGATTGTTGAGAAACACCACCTGTTCTACCACCAGTTACATTGTTACCACCGCCGTAAGTTGTTGCATTACTTACAGGTATTCCATCGATAATAATTAATGGATTACTAGAACCTGTAATAGTGTTTGCACCACGGATACGGATAGTTGAACCTGCACCTGGATCACCGTTTGGTGAAGAGATTTGAACGTTAGAAGCTTTTCCACTCAACGAATTAAGTATCGTTGTTTCACCAGAACGTGTCATTTGGGTAGGATCAACTTTAGAGTAAGTCGAGCCCATTTGGTCACGGTTTTGGTTAAAACCTAAAGCACTTACCACTACTTCGCCCAAAACCTCATCATCTTCTGTAATTGTTACATTGATAGAAGTTTGTGCGCCAACGGTACGTTCTTCGGTTTTATAACCTGTAAAACTAAACATGACAACAGATTCCGCACCTGTTACACTAATGGAGTATTTACCTTCGGCATCAGTACTTGTGCCGCTGGTTGTTCCTTTTTCAAGAACATTCACAGCTATCATCGGCTCGCCTTGCGAGTCGGTAATAGTACCTGTTACTGTAATTTGTGCCATCAGAGCAAAACTCCATAGACTGACACAAAGTGTTAGTAAAAGTCTTTTTTGATTCATAAGAAATTTGGTTTAAATGAAATAACAAGGATTGTTGGCTTTCATTTTCAATTAAATAGTATTGATTTTTTGAAAACGAGGACAAACAACAAATGGTAGAGAAGTTGAGATTGGATTGATACTCTGTTTTTATGATTTTTTTTTAAAACATAAGATTTAGACCTTATAGGTGGGCTGTCGATTATGTTGGGTTTTGCGTAAAAAAATTCGCCCCAGAAATATCATTTGCACCCACAGAGGCTTCGGGACAGGCGTACTTTACATAAGTCGAATGTCGTCAACTTAGCGTTCTTTAATTGTTATAAGTAAAGCGAAATTGTTTCAAATAATTCACCAATCAGACCTAAGATCTTTTGGAAACTTATCGTACCTATATAGATGGACAATTATTATTTTTTTACTTTTTTACAACCCTTTCAGGGTTGTAGGAGCTAAAAAATCACCATTGCACATCTATATAAGTACGGTAAATTTTGGAAATATCTTAGGTCTATA
>CAZMEH010000333.1:0-1583 GCA_964564885.1 uncultured Saprospiraceae bacterium
GGAGTGATGGAGTGATGGCGGAAACTATTCATTCCAACACTCCAACTTTCCAATCCTCCAATTATTTCACCCTTTTCAGTCCTTGTTTTGCTTTCATATGATAATCAGATTCATTGCTATCACTTTTTAAATCTAAACAGATATTATAATATTTTCTAGCTTCGGGTCTGTTTTTTTGTTTTTCGTAAATTGAAGCTAATTGTAAGGCAGAATAGCATCGCTGAAAATAATCTGTTCCATTTCCAGTAACCAGTACTTTCTTATAATTACTTTGTGCAGTAGTATATTTTTTTTGCTTATGTGCCGCACTTGCTTTCAAATAATGAAAATTAATTTTGTCGTATGTTCTTGAAAATGTTTTTTCTGACAAAGAGGCTAATTCATTACTAGCACGAGAATAATAGCCGCCAGCAATTAAAAGTTCCGCTTTTAGCAAGGTTTTGTTTGGCTTAATTTCAGCTAATTTCAAGGCTTTTTGGTCATCATATATTTTTGTAGCACCTCTTGTTTTACAAAGATTGATATATTTATTATAGTTTGCATCCGTTGAAAATACTTGATTGTACCAAGCTAAATTGAGATAAGAGGACTTGATGTAATTTTCATTAATCTTAGTCTTAAGATAGGTATTAAAATGAGTACTAGCTGATTTGTCTAGTTTTCTCAATTTCGCCAACCCTAGGAAATATTGTAATTGTGGGATTTTGATATAAGCTTTAGATTTTGGTGCATTTTGGTAAATCTTAATAGCTGTTTCATTCTTACCTACACGCATGGCAATATCACCTTTTACGAAAGTAGCAAGCAAACTAGTGCTGGTATTAATAGAAGAATGGTTAATAATTTGCCAAGCTTTGTCTTTGTCATTTTTGCTGGTCAACAAGACGTAAGCATAAATAACTCTGAGTTCTTCTTCAAAAATAAACTCATTCGTTTTAGCATAATTTAATGCTTTTTTAATTTCCTTGTAACCTTGATTAAAGTTACCATTCACACCAAGCGCCTTTGCACTCCATTTATAATTATCAGGAATCGCACTAAAAATCGTGCGGAGTGTTCCAAGTGATTTATAATTAGGCATAAAATTAGGAAACTGCCTTTGATTGGTTTGCAGGATCTTGTAAGCATTTCTCAATTCTCGAAATGCAGTAAATTGCTCGCCATATATGGAACGGATAATGCCCCAGTGCATTTGAACTTCGGCTTTTGCAAAAATATGATAAGGCGAAAGAATAGGACCTTTTTCAAATCTTTTCATTCGACGAGCTTTATTTGCAGACAATTTATTGAAAGAAGCGGTACTTCCATTGACCAATAAAGTATAAAAATCAATATAATCCTCCACGAAGTCAACCATCAAATTCTCTGGATTAGCTTTTCGCTCGTTCGTAAGAATGACATTAGCTTCATCAAATCTAAGTTGATTGATTTTTTGATAGGCCGTTTTTAGATTATTATTTAAAACATAATCATACTTTGCGGAAACAGCAGAAGAAAAAACAGTTATTAAAAAAATAACTAGTGTATATTTAAACATAAGGTAATGTTGTTGTTTTAGTAATGTATTTTTGTAGAAATATTTG
>CAZMEH010000334.1:0-1703 GCA_964564885.1 uncultured Saprospiraceae bacterium
TTCCTGCTGCTGGCGCTGCAATGGGCATGCAATACAAAGAAAAACTAGGAATAGGCGAAGATTACGGAAAGGACAAACCTATTGTTATCTGTTCACTCGGTGACGCTTCTGTAACAGAAGGTGAAGTATCCGAAGCGATGCAAATGGCTGCTTTGAAGCAGTTTCCAATCTTGTTTTTGGTACAAGATAATGGCTGGGATATTTCAGCTAGTGCAGCAGAAACCCGAGCGCAAAATGCGGCTGAATACGCAGCTGGTTTTCATGGTTTAGAAGCTATTAGTATTGACGGAAGTAATTTTGAAGAGGCTTATACTACTTTGCAAAATGTCGTTGATACGATGCGAAAGGAGCGTAGACCATTTTTGGTTCATGCCAATGTTCCGCTTTTGAATCATCACACTTCGGGCGTTCGCATGGAATGGTATCGAGATGATTTAGAATTACATAAGCTGAATGATCCGTTTCCGATTCTAAAGCAACAATTAATTGATTCTGGTTATTCAATAGATAAGGTTGAAGCAATAGAAAAAGAAGCTTTAGCAACCGTTGAAAATGATTTGAAAAAAGCGTTGCAAGCAGAAGACCCAATGCCTGCTGATTTGTTTACACACGATTATGCGCCAACGCCAATAGTTGAAGAAACAGGCGAACGGACACCAAAAGATGGTGAAAAGTGCGTCATGGTGGATTGTGCTTTGCACGCTGTTGAAGAATTGATGCACGCTGATAAAGCTTGTTTATTATATGGACAAGATGTTGGTGCTCGTTTAGGTGGTGTTTTTAGAGAGGCGGCAACTTTAGCGCAGAAATTCGGTGATGATAGGGTTTTCAATACAGCAATTCAAGAAGCTTTTATTGTGGGTTCTACCGTTGGAATGTCAGCCGTTGGATTGAAACCGATTGTCGAAGTTCAGTTTGCAGATTACATTTGGCCTGGTTTGAATCAGTTGTTTACAGAAGCGAGTCGTTCTTATTATTTGTCGAATGGAAAATGGGCAGTGAGCATGGTTTTACGTGTGCCGATCGGTGCATATGGAAGTGGCGGACCTTATCATTCTTCAAGTGTAGAATCGGTTGTTGCCAATATTCGAGGTGTAAAAATCGCTTATCCAAGTAATGGCGCAGACTTTAAAGGTTTGATGAAAGCGGCTTATCACGATCCGAATCCTGTGGTTATTTTTGAACATAAAGGATTATATTGGTCAAAAGTGCCAGGAACGGCAGCAGCAAAAACGATTGAGCCTGCGGAAGATTATATTTTGCCTTTTGGAAAAGCAAATGTTGTGTTGAGTGCTTCGGAAGATGCGCTTGAAGCAAATGAAGCGTTGACAATCGTCACTTACGGAATGGGTGTTCATTGGGCTTTAAATGCTGCTCCATCGTATAAAGGTCGTGTTGAAATCGTTGATTTAAGAACTTTAAATCCAATCGACGAAGCAACTATTTTTGAATCGGTGAAGCGAACAAATCGTTGTATTGTATTAACGGAAGAACCGAAAAGTAACTCTTTAGCTTTGGCTTTATCAGGAACTATTCAAGAGAATTGTTTTAAATACTTGGATACGCCAGTGATTACGATTGGCTCAGAAAGTATGCCGGCTATTCCTTTGAATGCTACTTTAGAACAAACGATGTTACCTTCTGCGGAAAAAGTGGCTGATGCTATTCAAAAGGTATTTGATTATTGGAAATAGTGCAAATAA
>CAZMEH010000335.1:0-7410 GCA_964564885.1 uncultured Saprospiraceae bacterium
CTCACTGCTAATCTCTTGACAAACCATTGATATTCCAATACTTCAGCTATTTTTATTTCGGTAGCTTTGGCTACCAAAATAAAAATAGCTGAAGTATTGGAATATCAATGGTTTGTCAAGAGATTAGCAGTGAGTTTTTAAACAAGTTCATTAAATAATGATTATAAAAATTGAACCACAAAATAGTTTTCAGGAAAAATTACTTGTTGACAGTATGTAACACAGGAACGAATATATCTTGTTATTACTCTTAAAATCAGCTAATTAAACGCACCATGAAATATACACTTCTTTTTTTTACCTTCTTGTTCTTTGCAAATACAACGTTTGCTCAACAAAAACTCAATCCTGTTCATTGGACAGCGCAAGTCAAAAAAATAGATGCTAATCATTATGATATTGTATTTACAGCGAAGCTTGATACAGGTTGGGAATTGTATAGTCAGTTTTTGGATAGTGATAAAGGTCCTTTACCAACGACGTTTATTTTTCAAAAAAATGAATCATACAGCAGAGTTGGAGTGGTCAAGGAAAGTTGGGTTAACAAGGAAAAGATCTATAATGAAGTATTTGATATGACTGTGGTCAAATATTCAAAAAGTGCCGTTTTCACTCAGCGAGTTAAGGCTAAAAATTCTGGAAATGCGTTGGTTGTGATTGAATATATGTCTTGTAAGGCGACGAGTTGTTTGCCACCAAGATATGTTGAATTTGAAATTGATTTGAGTAAAACAACCGTTCAGCAGCCTTCTAAGTTTGTCGATTAGAGTGAAGTTCAAGTATCGGATATTTTTGAAATACCCGATACTTGAATTTAAACCCAGTGGCTTAATCAATAAATAACTAACCACTATGTTTTTAATTAAACAATTGAAAATCAATAAGTTATATTTACTATTTACTATTTACTGCTAATTGCTAATCACCGAGGTTTCGGGACAGGCTGCAAACTGCAAACTGCTTACTGCACTAGTTTCCTGCAAAGACTTGCGTTCCTTTTCCGTGAAGGACGGATTCTGTGATAAAATCTTTACGAATATCACTTTTTGCCGCATTATAAATAACGTCATATTGTCCAGCCGAAAATCGGTACGGCTTCATATAACACGGTTTATAATAAGACATAAAGTTATTAATCATCGGATTGTATTCAATATCATTCGCATCAAAATAGCCTTCCATTTTGCACCGTGTATAATTGACATATACTTCATACGCCGTGCCTGGATCGGCTGGTGTATCACAAATTTTATCGCCTTTTATTTTACAATCTATACCTGAAGGCTGCTCCTTTCCATACTGTCTATCGAAAGTATGACGCAAGCCAAAGAAATGTCCAAATTCATGAGCGATGACTTTTTGATCGCCAATTTCAAATTTTGTCAACACAATATTATTCGTAAAATCTGAAAGAACATATGAAAATCCACCTGTTCGGCTACAGATAATCGAGTTTCCCATTCTCTCACATAAATCTCGTTCATTATCAAAAATATATAAATTAATCGTGTCGTTTAGATCATTTTCAGAAAATTCAAAATAATTATTCCAATCCTTTTCTTTCAAATTTTCAATCGTCAATGGACTTGAAATCGTATCAATTTGAGTGATTTTAAATTGTACATCTGCGCCAAGAAAGGCTTCATTCAATATATCAATCGAGTGATGAAGGTCTTCTTCTGGAACATGTTTTTCAAATCCTGGGCGAACAATTACACCAATCCGAATCGGGAAAACGGACAACCAACGTTCTTTTTTGAGAATAGCGTTAGCATCTGGTAATAAGTTTTTAAATCGTTCGAAAGATAAAATTTCGGAAAAATTATCATTAAAATAACCTTCTACTGCTTCCTCATCGTAGCTCAACTTCCTACGATTTTTAAACGCTTTTCGCATTTTCAGAGAAATCGCTACGATGGTATCTTTCGTTACAATCCCATCATACAGGTTCACTATTTCGTCAGAAACCCTCATTGAATCAGCTAATTTTTCACACAAATGAACATCTATTTCATTATTGATCGTTTTGTTCTTACAAGCACTTATGAACAAAAAAGTGAGGCAGCTCAAAGAAAATAATAAATATTTCATAATATTTAATTTCGTGATTCCGCAGAGCGAACGTTAAAAATCAAACCAATCCTTCATCGTATTTTGCTTATAATGCTGCTTCGTAAAAATACGAGCCTTTTGACGTTCGAGAATAAGTCGAGCAATGCCAATATTTGCAGGTTCTTTAGACGTCGGATGAAGCACTTGACTCACTTTGCCCTCAGAAACATCCATTCGATAAAGCGTACTCAATAGCGTTTCTAGACGTCTTTCTATCATAAATGCCACATGGTTTGCCAAGGCATCTAGCAAGTCTTCTTCTGACGAAAATACTGATCCACCTTCCAATTCCCATTCATTCCGAACAAGCGTTTGAGTCGCTTCTAATATATTTTGTTCTTTCATTTTATTTTTTTTGACTTCTCTAAAACGTCATTTTAACTAACTTCACAGAGCTTCTTCGCTCACTCGGTACAATGATAGTATTGGATGAAATTTGTACCGCATCTGGCATACGCAACATCAAGTTGTCTGCCTTTGTATTAAATAAACTATTCCGTTCAGCCTCACCATTTCCAGACACTATATATTCATAAACCGTATCGCTGCGCTTTACCGTGTCATTGTACAAAAAGCGGATTTGGGATTTATTTAAAAACAAGAAGAAAGAGGAAAAAACACCATCATCATCTTGTGAATATTGTTTTTTATGCAAAATTTCTGTCCAATGCAGTTCGCCGTCTGGATGAAAAGAATACAATAATATTTCATTATAAAAATAATCTATCTGTTCTGCTCGGCTGTAATCTCTACGCTTCTGCTGATAAGGATCTGATGCCATTCTGTTATCCCTAGATTCTTCCTTATAGCGTTCCGCAATCATTAAAATGCCGCCATCATGTCTAGGTACTATTTGCTGCACAGAGACCTCATTAAATCCGATATTTTTTCTTAGTTTTTTTCCTAAAAGTAAGCCTAAATATTCCTTTGAAAACGCTTCAAAGTTGCTCGTAATCTGATCTGACTCATTTGGTGATACAGCCATAAAAAATATGCCCTGTGCCTCTAAGATAGTTTCGTCAGAATAAAAACCACCTACGACTAGCTTTTTACTCATATTGTCAAAATCAAAATACACGTCGTACCAAAGGTGATTTGCCATTGAAATATTAAAAAACCTTATATCATCAGAACCTGGATTAAAATAAAATACTTTAAAAATATTATCCTCTATTTTTGATTTTCGGTTGTCTTTTTCAAAAATGAAATACACACCGCCGTCATTATCAACTACTGTTTGCAAAAAATCTTGTTGATAAGAAAAATCTTCTGCTTTAAATTTCACCTCTAATTCAATTCGCATCGAGTCATTATCCACCACCGTCAACTCAAATTCGTTTGAATTTTCAACAGAGTACATCAATGCTTTCTTATTATTACTGGACGTTTCAAAATGAACCGTAGGAGAAAGGGATCGCTTTGAAAATATTTTTAACGTAGTAGAATCTACTATATTCAGTTTTTCGTCCAATCTACGTTGTTTGATATAGTTTTTCCCTTTGTAGCGGTAAGAGTAAAAAACCGAAAAGTCGTTTTTTCTTGAAATAAAACCATTAACTTTTACTGTTTTTCGCTCCATTTTTAATGAACGTTCCCACTTATTAGTCATGTCTTCGTTGAAAGCATGGATTTTATAAAATCCATTTTCTTCTACTACCATCATAATCGTTTCATTGATTTTACCAATGATTTTATATTCAGAGTCTGATCGAATCATTACTTTTGGTGTAATATCTAAATCTTGACCGACTGACGTCAAAAAGCTTAAAAGAAGAAAAGTGATTGGTATTAATGCTTTCATAGTTAATTGTTATTTTTAGAGAAGTCAGAAGCCAGATCGTTCGCTTTGCTCACTGTCAGATCGCCTACGGCTGTCAGAAAAAGATATTCAAAATATTTTCTTTTTATAATTCTACAATACATTTTAGAACAGTGTCTCACAGCAAAGCAGTCTCTCTTCTCTCAGCCGTAGGCGATCTCTCAGCAAAGCGATTTCTCTTCTCTCAGCCCTGGCGATCTCTCAGCGTAGCGGTCTCTCCTCTGACTTCTCCTTTATAAAAATTTAATCGCTTTAATATTAAACGAAAGAATCCCTATTTGAGTTTTAACCTTTAACTGCCCGCTATTAGCAATTCCTATGATTTTGCCTTGAAACACCTCATCCGTTTCTACTATTTTATAATTATGAACCTCATTGAAACGATACAATGCATTCAAATAGGCGTCATTAATAGATTGTTTCTGATTCGCTTTCAATTTCAAATACCAAACTTCCACATGTTTGCACAATTCCTTGATTAATTCATCAATATTAAAATTTTCGCCTGTTTCCAGTTTCAACGACGTTGGATTTGGAGCATCCGACAAAAATGTTTCTTGATTAATATTAATGCCAATACCCAAAACTGCATTTTTTATCGTTACGCCACTCAATGAGTTTTGGATTAAAATTCCTGCGACTTTCCTGTTTTCGATATAAATATCATTGGGCCATTTTATCTTAACCTCTTTATCGCAATGCGCTTGAATCAAATCCTTCACTGCCAATGCGACGATTTTACTTAAATCAAACTGCTTAGTAGCTACCAAGAATTTTGGGAACAAAATAATACTCAAACTAATATTCTTATCAGGTTCACTTTCCCAGTAATTACCTCTTTGTCCTCGACCTGCGGTTTGTCTTTTGGTTGAAATCACCGTGCCTTCTATAGCATTCGTTTTTGACAAAAAATCCAATGCAAATGCATTTGTAGAATTCAAATTTGGAAATTCCATCATTACGCGACCAACAAAAAGTGTATTTGTATTCAAGTTTATTTATTATTTGCTATTAGATTTGTTAGCTGGTTATTTGTTATTCACAACAATTCCTAATTTAAATTTTTACCTTTGTCTATTATTCGTTAACTCTCATTCGATTTAAAATCAGATCACGGATAATATAATACCCAAATCAATCAATAACTAAAATTATAAAAATTTCATAGAAAAGGATTTCAATTTGAAACTGAATATATGAAATTTATGTTTTAGTTAGTGAGTAACCTATTTTATCATTCTAGTAACGTAAAAGAACAACTTACTTTTTCAAATTTACATTTTCTTAAGGAGCAAGTTGTTTTAAGCTTTACCTAAATTCAGAATATTGGCTTTATTACAAAAAGATTTAAATACTATTACAGAAGGTCGTAATCTTTCCACTAAGGAATTTAACAACCTTATAATAGAAGCTATAAAGGACAAAAAAGGGCACAGTATTGTAAAATTAGATTTGCGTCACCTTGATGCTCCTGCTGATTTCTACATCGTTTGTCACGGTAACTCTGATACACAAGCTAAAGCAATTGCGGGTGGCGTTCATCGAACTATAAAGGATGCTACAGGTCAAATTCCCAATCATATTGAAGGAATGAACAATGGGACATGGGTATTAGTTGATTACTTTACCGTTCTTGTCCATGTGTTTCATAAAGAATCTCGTGGGTTCTATAATATAGAAGCACTCTGGAGCGATGCCAAAATTACAGAATATCAGGATTTGTAATTTTTTAGTTTTTTAGAATAGAGAGGAGAGATCGTCCTGACGGACTGAGAGAAAAGAGACAAGAATCCAATATTTTGCCCTGTTTTCTCATCCCGAGTACTCGGGAAAACGCTCTATTCTCGCCTCTAAAAAATAGGAGAATGTTAAAATTGTAGATTTAATAATAATAAATCTCAACAATTTTGGCATTCTTTTATTTTATGAGTACTTACTTCTTATCATTTCATCTATAATTTGTCTAAATTCATCTAAATAAGATGATTAATCAAATCAATTTGAATGATTTGATTGTTTGAAAATAAGAAATAAAAAAAGGAGGATTGTAATTAATGTTTTTACAATCTTCTTTCGTTTCAAGATTGAAACAGTATTTAACCAAAATATAATTTTCACTCGATGAGTAACGAGTTTAACGATAACAACAACGGCGATAAAAAAAGAGACAAATCAAAACAACCGAAGTTTAATTACTATTGGATTTACGGGATATTGGCACTTATTCTCTTAGGTGCAAATTTCTTCAATTTTACCAACACAAATACAAAGGACCTAGATATTAGTGCCTTCGAAAAAATGATTGGTGAAGGTGACGTAGAAACGGTAAAAATTATTAACAATCAAAAGGTTGAAGTTTTTATTCGTCAAGAAGCACTAACAACAAAAGATGCTTACAAAGATGTCAAATCAACACGATTTGAAGATCTAAACCCTGGACCTCATTATCAGTTAGAAATCAATCCAGAAGTATACAAGATTTATGATGAAATCAAGTTAGTGGAAGACGAATTCGATACAGATACACCTCGTGTAGGGTTAAAGTTCGAAGAGCGTCAAAATTGGCTAACTCCTTTTACGAACATTATTCTTCCTATACTATTGATCGTTATCATTTGGATAGTTATCATGCGTAGAGTTGGCGGTGGTGGCGGTGGCCCAGGTTCACAGATCTTCAATATTGGAAAATCTCGTGCGACACTTTTTGACCGTAACACTAAAGTTAATGTTACATTCAAAGACGTTGCAGGATTAGATGAAGCAAAAGTGGAAGTGATGGAAGTCGTTGACTTCTTAAAAAATCCGAAAAAATATACGGTACTTGGTGGTAAAATTCCAAAAGGTGTTTTGCTAGTAGGTCCTCCGGGAACAGGTAAAACACTGCTTGCTAAAGCCGTTGCCGGTGAAGCAGCTGTACCATTTTTCACCATTTCAGGTTCTGATTTCGTAGAAATGTTCGTTGGTGTTGGTGCATCAAGGGTTCGTGACTTGTTCAAACAAGCTAGAGAAAAAGCACCTTGTATTATCTTTATTGATGAGATTGATGCAATCGGTCGTGCAAGAGGTCGTAATTCTATGCAAGGAAACGACGAGCGTGAAAACACATTGAACCAACTGTTGGTAGAAATGGATGGTTTTAGTACAGACGCAGGTGTTATCCTGATGGCTGCAACTAACCGACCAGACATTTTAGATAATGCGTTATTACGTCCAGGACGTTTTGACAGACAGATCGGAATTGATAAGCCAGACTTACAAGGTCGTGAGCAAATATTTGATGTTCATTTAAAACACATTGTCGTTGCAGCAGATATTAATGCAAGAACATTGGCTGAACAAACGCCAGGTTTTGCGGGTGCTGATATTGCAAATGTTTGTAATGAATCTGCTTTAATTGCGGCTCGCCGTGAGAAAAAAGCGGTTGACATGGATGATTTCCAATATGCACTTGACCGTGTGATTGGTGGTTTAGAAAAGAA
>CAZMEH010000336.1:0-4411 GCA_964564885.1 uncultured Saprospiraceae bacterium
GTCTTTATTCGGTTCTTTGAAAATTATTGTGGAAAAGTAATTTTCAAAGAAAATTAATAGTAAAACGCCTTGCCCACGAGAAATCGTGGCAAGCTGTGTACCGATATCTATCGGTATTAACCGTGTGCCGTTTGCCGTTTCTTGAAACTTCCACAATAATTTTCAAAGAACCCTAAAAATTGCTCGATTTATTTAGCTTTGTAGCTTAAAAGACTAAATAAAAATCAATGTATACAAAGAGAAGATTCCCTTTAACGGGCATGATGAAATGGACAAGAAGGGATATTTATATATTCATAATTATTGGCTTCGTTCCTGTTTTTATGTACAAAGGATTGGGGCTATACTGGCTTCATTTACCCTGGTTACCTATTGGCGTTGTAGGAACAGCGGTTGCTTTTATCGTAAGTTTTAAAAATAATGCGTCTTACGATAGATTGTGGGAGGCCAGAAAAATTTATGGTGGTATTGTTAATAGCTCTCGCTCGTTTACTTTAATGTTGAACCATTTTATTTCTAATACACATGCTAAAAACCCTTTAACAGAAGGAGAATTATTTAAAATTAGAAAAGAAATGGTCATGAGACATGTTGCTTGGATGACAAGCCTTAGACATGCACTTAGGCAACACAAACCTTGGGAAGTCAGTAAGTTACATAAACCAGATCAGGAATACATGTCAAAAATAGAAGTACGAGAATGGACGTATTCGCTAGAAGAGGAATTGGATGGTTATGTTTCTGAATCGGAAAAGAAAGAGATTTTAAGTACAAAAAATAAACAAGCGGCTTGTTTGAACTTGCAATCTCGTCATTTAAAAAAGTTGATGGATGATGGCTTGATTGAAGATTTTCGACACATGGAAATGCAGAGTATGCTAACAGAGTTTTTTACTTTGCAAGGTAAGGTCGAGCGAATTAAAAACTTTCCGTATCCTAGACAATTTGCTACTTTAAATTATCTTTTTGTATGGATATTCATTATACTTTTACCACTAGGGATGATGCATGAATTTAATGAAATAGGCTTGTCTGTTGTCGCTGAAATTCAAGCACATATGCTGATACATTCTAGTCCCATACATGCGGTAGTAGAATACGTCGGCGCTCATTTTATTTGGTTTACAGTGCCTTTTACCGTTATTGTTTCTTGGGTTTTTTATACGATGGAACGTATCGGAGAAACCACAGAAAACCCGTTTGAAGGAAATGGCAATGATGTTCCAATAACTACCATGTCCAGAGGTATAGAAATTGACATTCGACAAATGATTAATGATAATCCAGCACTTATTCCTTCACCAATTGAGTCTCTATTTAATATTCAATTATAACCTACAATTATCTTTTTTAGCCGAGCCAAAGTTCGATGTTTTTTTGAGTAGGGTGAAGAATTTATTGTGATTGTTAGCGCTGACTACACTTACGAGTTTACCTATTTTCTACTCCATCTTCGCCTGCCAATTCGTGACAACTAACGATTTATATATGCGGAGTATGCCCATTTATGGCATACCTCGCATTTTTTTGTTGGCGTGTCGTATTTTTTTAAAACTATTGTTTTTAATAAATGACCGTAGATTGAAAATTATTTCAGGTGAGCTATTTGACTTCCAATTTACTGAATTCCTCGGTTGAACTTAACAAAAGACGCTCTGTGATAATCATTATCAATTGCGTTAAAGGAAAGGCTATTATTGTACCAACGAATCCTCCAAAAACATAAATCCAAAGCGTAAACGCCAGTAGCACTATCGCTGCATTCATTCCGTTAACACTTTTCATTATTTTATCAAAATAGACCGTTTCTTCGAGAATAGAAACCAAAATAAATACGAATAAAATAATCCCAAAATATAAAAAGAAACTTGTGTTACTTTCCATTGAAAGCACCCAGCACCCTATTCCAGTCAAAGGAAGGCTCAAATAATGATATTGAGAAGCGTATGATAAAGCTCCTGTTACGACTCCTATAATAATTGCGCCAGGAAGATCCATTATACTGAAAGCAATTATAAAAATAACCATATTTATAAAAACCACCTTGGTTCTTTGTCTAAAATAATTTATAAAAGTGATTTTAAAATCGCTCAGTATTCCTTCTAATTTTTTATTGACTAATTTTCTGTTGCGAAAGTATTTGGTATATTTTCCCTCAAAATAATCGTATGAATACATGATAAATACGGCATACATGATGGTGTAAATAAGCATGTAAAAAGTAGACCATCGCTCAGGTTTGGGATCTATTTCATTTTCCGTAGATTCTCCAAAAAAGGAATACACGCTTCCGATTGCTGCGACCAAGCTTTCCTTATTTTCTTCGGTATTTAAGTTTTCGATTTGGGTTTTAACCTCTTCACTTTTGTATGTATTATCAAGAAAACTGATCACGTTATTTTTTATACCTTTTATTTGTTGCTCATTTTCTTGTGTAAAAATTTCTACTGAACTAACAAGCCGTTTCGTGTCTTTGACCAAGTGTCCTCCAAAAAAGAAAATAATCCCAACAAAGAATAATATAACGACAAATAGAAAACTCGTAATAGCCAAAAACCTATTTTTAATCTTCTTTTGAATGCTAAGAATGAACGGATTCAACAGGTATGCAATAAAAATTGCAAAAACGAATGGCAATACAATTTCACCAATCAATAGCAGTAAAACTAAAATTATTCCCAACGACAATCCTCCAATTAGATAGGACTTATTCTTTTTAGTTAAATTCATTAGTTTGAGCATTTAGAAAATAAAATAGATGTATCATAAGTCAAGAAACATTATAAAAACAACAAAAGCGACTCCGATAATATCGAAATCGCTTTTATGATTTTTACGTTGTCTAATCTTGAAACAACTTATAACCTTATTCCAGAATTATACAAACTATTCAGTACAAATTTCAATCCAAATCTGGCTGAGGAGTCATTCTTAAATAAGGCTTAATCTCCGTGTGTCCTTTAGGAAATAATTTTGGTATTTCCTCATTTGAAACAGAAGGTGAAATGATACAATCGTCGCCTGCATTCCAGTTAGCAGGTGTTGCAAGCTTATGATAAGCCGTTAATTGTAAAGAATCTATTACTCTTAACAATTCATCAAAATTTCTACCTGTAGACGGCGGATAAATAATGATTAATTTTACTTTCTTGTCTGAACCAATTACAAAAACAGATCTAACCGTATGTTTGCTATCAGCCTTTGGATGTATCATATCATAAAGCATCGCCACTTTTCTGTCCTCATCCGCAATGATTGGAAAGTTGACTGTTGTATTTTGTGTTTCGTTAATATCTTTTATCCAACCCGTATGAGATTCAACACCATCAACACTTAAAGCAACTACTTTAACATTTCTCTTGTCAAACTCAGGTTTGTATTTCGCAACCGTTCCTAACTCAGTGGTACAAACAGGCGTGTAATCCGCTGGATGAGAAAATAATATTGCCCAGCTATCACCTAACCATTCATGAAAGTTAATTTCTCCTGCTGAGGATTTTGCTGTAAAGTTTGGCGCTATGTCACCTAATCTAATTGTACTCATTTTGTTTATTTTTATTATAAAATATTCTCTATATATAACCTGTGTTATACGCAATAGTTTAGCTTATCCCTTATTAAAAAGACATCTAAGTATTTAAAAGCAACAAAATAAATGACCTTTGCAGTCTTTAAGTCTTACCTATTAAAACACCATCATCTCCGCCTCGTCCGTCAATAATAAATGTGCTAACTCCTCATTTCCATGATTAAAAACACCTTTAGGCAATGCCTTTGGACGCAAGGTAATTCTTCCTGCTTCATCGACTTCGCAGACCAAGCAAGTAAAGGCAAAAGTCAATGCTTTATCTCCTTTAAAAGTAATCACTGTTTCGCTTTCTTTTTGGACGCTAATTGCTATATTGCTATTGGCGACTAAGGTTTGAATGGCAGGAATATCTAAATCAACGTTGCCAGCTTTGGATTCGGTGACGTGAATAGAAAAATCCCTACTTGTAATAATAGAATTAATGACAAACAATTCCGCTTCACCGCTGATGATTTGTTGTGCATCGGTTTGGTCGAATAGTTTTTGAGCATCCTCGGATAGATTAGAATGCGAATATTCAATACATTTGATAATGCTTTCGGTGCGTTCTTGAGCATTCCCTTTATCTAAACCGTCTAAGCGTTTATCTAAATCTTCTAGTATTTTTTTAGCTGTTTTGGTGCGTAAATTGGGCAAGACGGCTTTGAGTGCCAATGGATAACCAGATAGTAGTTTTAGTAGTTTTTCAAAATGCGTATCTTTTACAATATATTCCATTGATTTAGTCAGAATACACACTTCCAATTGCTGCGACCAAGCTTTCCTTATTTTCTTCGGTATTTAAGTTTTCGATTTGGGTTTTAACCTCTTCACTTTTGTATG
>CAZMEH010000337.1:0-6796 GCA_964564885.1 uncultured Saprospiraceae bacterium
TTAACAGAACTATCAAATCGTGTTCCTTTGCGAACCGCAGTCATTACACCGAGTTGAATAGCAATAAGATAAGCTAGAATAATTGAAATAGAACTCAACAAAAGCGTAATGGGTAATTTAGCTTTCACCATATCTACTACAGGTTCTTCATTGATATAGGATTTTCCAAAATCCAGTTGCACGAAATTTGTAAGCCAAATATGATATTGATTATCAAAGCCATGAAAATGAATAGCAGGTAAATAGTTCTTGTTTGGAGTTGCGGTTTTTTTTATGACTTCGTACTGTTTTTCTGCTGCTATAATTTTTTGAAATAAACTAGAATTAAGTGCATTTCCTTTAAATTCACCTTTGGCTACCTTGAAAATACGTTGTATTTCTTGGTTTTCATATTCGGTTAAAATTGGCGGAAATTTTTGCCTTAACTTTAGCATTAAAACATTGTTTTGGCTAGTCGTTCTATTATATATTTTATCC
Organism: uncultured Saprospiraceae bacterium; assembly: GCA_964564885.1. Taxonomy (GTDB): domain Bacteria; phylum Bacteroidota; class Bacteroidia; order Chitinophagales; family Saprospiraceae; genus CAKZLL01. The sequence goes on from CAZMEH010000337.1 coordinate 478, forward strand.
TTAATTGCTTCTAAAGAATGATAATACATTTCAATCGCTTTCCAATTTCCATATTTAGCAACAAGTCGATGTAAATTTTCCCGATGCAACGGGTCTTGAATGCGATATAAACTATCTGGATAAGCTTGAGTTGTTACATTAAAATAGAAAATTGGTTTATCTAAATGGAGTTTTTTAATTTTAAGGTTGCAACTATATTTATCAACTAAATTGCCCGAAAGGTCATCTTCACATGGGTTATAGGGATAGATGTTTCCTAATAAAAAAATTAGAATAGACACACCTAGCAAGGTAGGAATAAAGAATAATATACGTTTTGTAATGTATTGAATCATATTTGAACTATCAGACATTCTGTGTTTTATAGGCTTTTATTCTTAGCAAAAATTAACTGCTTTTTTTAATTAAAGGCTCTACGGTTTTATTGTGGATGAAGTCTGACTTGCGAGGTCTTCAAGACCTAGTAAGTCTAGTTCTGGCTAAATATTCAGACTTATCACCCATATTTTTCACCGTAGTGCCTAATTAAATAAGTTCAGTTTTTTTTAATTATTGTTTCACAAAATTTGGTGTAATTGCTACTTAAAGACTGCCAACTATTGAGCAATCTTTTCGCCTAAGTGAAATCCAGCGCCCCAAAAACCAGGTTTCATATCGCTGCCCCAGACATTTTGAAACTTCTTACTAATCGCTATTCTTTCCTGTAGTGCTAAAAGAAAAATAACAGGCACGTCATCATGTATTTCTTGATGAATTTGGTGATAATAAGGATAACGCTCACTTTCTACCGTAATGCCTCGCATCTGATCAATTAAACTATCGACAACAGGACTAGCATAATTACAATAATTTGTTCCATTACCGTTAGTTGATGCAGAATGCCAAGTTTGTTTTGGATCGTTTTCAAAAGGTGAAGAACCAAGCGCAAGTACCACCATTTCATATTTGGATTTTCGAACATTTCCTACAAAATTTTTCCACTCTAATACTTCTGGCTTTAAATTAACACCTACCTCTTTGGCTGCATTTGCTAATAATTGCATCGCTGTTATTCTTCTATTATTAGTGTTGTTTGTGATAATAGAACAGGTAAAAGGTACACGTTTACCATCAATTTCCTTTTCAACAATTCCATCACTGTTCGTGTCTTCCCATCCTGCTTTTTTCAAATATTCACGAGCTTTATTCAAATCATATGCATAAGATTTAACATTTGGATTCAAATAAGCGGTTTTTGACGGATGCGAAAAACAGGTAGTCGGAATAGCATAGCCATTTGCAGCTGTTTTTATTAATTGGTCAATGTCCATTAAATGTGCAATTGCTTTTCGGGTATTTACATCTTGAAACATTGGATTATTTAAATTGAAACCAATAAAGTCATAAGCAAATACGGAAGGTTCAAACGTATAGAATCGATTAATAAAGCCTGTATCTTGCTTTGCAGCTTCATAATCAGCTACTTCAATACTAGTCATTGTATTAATCCTATCCGCTTGCAAAGCAGAAAAAGCAGTAGCATAACTAGGAATAATTTCATAGATAATAGTATCAGGATATGCTTGATACCACATCTCTTTTTCATCTTGACTATTGCCCCACCAATCCTTTTTTCTACGTAATACGATGCGTTCATCAGTTGTCCATGAAGCTAATTCATAAGGTCCAGAACCTGATATTTTCTTTTTAGAAAACTCAATACTATTGAAACGTTCCGCAAACGCAATTAAGTTTTTATCTTCTTCTAGTTTGATTTTGGCAGCCGTAGCAGTATCTGATAATTGAGCAATATTATAATTATCTAGCAATCCTTTATCATCATAAAAATACTTCTGTATAATATGTAAATCACTTAATGCTATTTCATTGAGCATGTATGCTATACATATAAATGTTATCTTTTTTGGATTATCTTCATATGTTTTTACATCTTTAATAGATTCAAAGTAAGGTCGTTTTGCCGTTGCTTCTGTTTGAGGTACTTTGATTGTTTTTAATGTGAAAATAATATCGGCTGCGGTTATAGGTGAACCATCGTCCCAAACGGCAGCGTCCCTTATTTCAAAGGTCATTTCGATTAAGTCACTTCCTTCAATCGGAGTAAACTTAGCACGTTCTTTGGCTAAAACAGGCGTAACTTCCATTGTTTTGAAGTCCGCATTAATGAGCTCTTGAGTAGTATGATAATAAATTTGAGCAGATACCGCCCCTATGGAGTTTGTAGGATTCAAGCCTTTTGGTTCTGCTGCTAAGTGAATAACGACATGCCCTGGTTTAATAATTTCCTTGAACGGGCTTTTGTTTGTTCCACAACTTGTAGTAAATAAAGTAATGATGACAATAGCAGATAAGCTAAGCCATGTTAACAATTGATAGTTAGATTTCATTATATCCCAGTTTTTGTTAGTTTTTTAAAAGCAGTATTAATCATTTATTATCCCAAAAATAGCAAGATTTTCTGATACTTCTCATTCAATCGCTTTAATGATTGTTTGAATAAAGGCACATAAATTAAAAAATTAAAAATAGAATTAATTGGAATTGAACAAATTATGATTTACATTATTTTCCTTCGCCTTATAAAATTAAATCTAATATTCCAAAATGACGAATTTTATAATTTGTAATGATAAAAAGGTAGCTTATTCCATTTTTGGAAATGGTCTTCCAATTGTCTTCGTTCATGGCTTTTGTGAAGACCGTTCGATATGGAATGATTTTATACCGCCATTTACTAAAAAATATAAAGTTATAACGGTTGATATTGGTGGATTTGGAGAGACAGAATTACCAAAAGTAGCAACCATTGAAGCAATGACGGCACAAGTGAACGCCGTTCTAATCGCTGAAAAGATAGATAAATGTGTTTTAGTCGGTCATTCGATGGGCGGATATGTAGGAGTAGCATTTGCAGAAGCGTTTGGAGAAAAATTACAAGGATTGTGCATATTTCATTCGCATCCGTTTGGAGATTCGCCAGAAAAGAAAATCAATCGAAATAGAGGAATCAAGTTTATTCAAAAGTACGGAAGCGAAAAATATGTTACTTCTATGCTGTCGATGTTGTTTGCTTCTCATTATAGAGTAGAATTTAAAATGGTTGTCCAAAAACTCATTTTTGCCGTTCGTAATGTTGATGCGAATACAATTATTAATGGATTACTAGCAATGAAAAACCGCAAAAATAGCGCAGTTATTTTAGAACAAATTAATTGTCCTGTTCAGTTTATCATTGGTAAATTAGATGTTGCGGTTAGTTGGGAAGATAGTTTAAAACAAACCGCTTTACCAAATATCGCAGACATTAGGGTTTTTGAAAATATTGGACATATGGGAATGTTCGAAGCAATAGAAGAAACTCAGCAAGCAGTTTTGGAATTTATGTTGATGTGTGATAAATAAGGCATTATAAAATAAACCATACTACTGTACATTTTTTTAGAACAGAGAAAAGAGGTTTTTTTATATTTTTGATAATTGATAATCAATGAATTAAGGGTTCTTGTTCTTGTCTCTGTTCTCTCCTTTCTAAAATGTATAGGTATGAAAATATATTTTGTTTTACATGCTGACACTTGACCTTTTGCACTTGACACCTAAAAAAAAATACCTTTCTATAACTTATAATTATAATGAATAACTAGAATTGATAGGATATAAACAGAGATAAGTAAAAAAATAGGTAATTTTGTGGAACATTCGGCTTCGATTTGATATTCTATTTCAAGTCAGTCATTTCTCATGAAGAAAGAGGAATAAAAATAATATCATTATGGATAATAATAGTTACAATATTAACAACGAAAGCAAATGTCCGTTTCCACATGGGAACAAATCTACAAACGCTGGTCGTGGCACATCTAACCGTGATTGGTGGCCAAATATGTTGAATTTAAACATTCTTCGCCAAAACTCTCCTGCAAGTAATCCAATGGGCGAAGATTTCAACTATGCGGAAGAGTTCAAATCGCTCGATTTGGCAGCAGTAAAAAAAGACCTTGTTGAGTTGATGACAACTTCTCAAGATTGGTGGCCAGCGGATTTTGGTCATTACGGCCCATTCATGATTCGTTTGGCTTGGCACAGTGCTGGTACATATCGTACAACAGATGGACGTGGTGGAGCAGGTGCAGGAATGCAACGCTTTGCGCCATTGAATAGCTGGCCAGATAACGGAAACCTTGACAAAGGACGTTTATTGCTTTGGCCAATCAAGCAGAAGTATGGAAGAAAACTGTCTTGGGCTGACTTGATGATTTTAGCAGGAAACTGCGCTTTGGAATCAATGGGATTCGAAACATTTGGTTTTGCAGGTGGACGTGAGGACGTATGGCAGCCAGAAGAAGATATTTACTGGGGAAGTGAAACAGAATGGCTTGGAGACAACCGTTATACGGGTGACAGAGAACTTGAAAATCCACTTGCTGCAGTTCAAATGGGTTTAATTTACGTTAATCCAGAAGGACCAAATGGTGTTCCAAATCCAATTGCATCGGCTCGTGATATTCGGGAGACTTTCGGTCGCATGGCGATGAACGATGAAGAAACAGTGGCTCTTATCGCTGGTGGTCACACTTTTGGTAAAACACACGGTGCAGCTGATCCAGATAAATATGTAGGTAGAGAACCTGCTGGCTCTGGTATCGAAGCACAAGGATTAGGTTGGAAAAATACGTTTGGTACAGGAAACGCTGGTGATACTATCACGAGTGGTTTGGAAGTTATATGGACAACGACGCCAACACAATGGAGCAATAATTATTTTGAAAACTTGTTCGGTTACGAATGGGAATTGACAAAAAGTCCAGCAGGTGCACACCAATGGACGCCAAAAAATGGCGGTGGTGCAGGAACTGTTCCTGATGCTCATGATGCTTCAAAAACACATGCGCCATCTATGTTGACAACGGATATAGCGTTGAAAGAAGATCCTGCTTACGCAAAAGTCTCAAAACGTTTTTACGAGAATCCTGAACAATTTGCAGATGCTTTTGCTCGTGCATGGTTCAAGTTGACTCACCGTGATATGGGACCAATTGCTTGTTACCTTGGTGCGGAAGTTCCAACGGAAGAGCTAGTTTGGCAAGATCCTATTCCTGCTGTTTCTCATAAATTAGTTGATGATGCGGATGTTGCTGATTTGAAAGGCAAAATCTTAGCTGCTGGATTATCTGTTACTGAATTAGTATCTACGGCTTGGGCTTCGGCTTCTACTTTCCGTGGTTCTGATAAGCGTGGCGGTGCAAATGGTGGACGTATTCGTCTTGCTCCTCAAAAATATTGGGAAGCAAATAATCCAACTCAATTATCAAAAGTATTGAGTGCTTTAGAAGGCGTTCAAAAAGCATTTAACGATGCTCAAACTGATGGTAAAGCAATTTCAATTGCAGATTTAATTGTCTTAGGTGGATGTGCAGCAGTTGAACAAGCAGCTAAAAATGGCGGTAACGCTATTGCAGTTCCTTTCACAGCTGGTCGTACAGATGCTTCGGCAGAACAAACTGATATTGATTCATTTGCTTTTCTTGAGCCGTCTGCTGATGGTTTTAGAAACTACCTGAATGCTAAAGCTGGAGGTTCAGCAGAAGAGATACTGATTGATCGTGCTCAATTAATGACATTGACTGCTCCTGAAATGACTGTTTTGGTTGGTGGTATGCGTGTATTGAATACAAACTTTGACGGTTCTCAACATGGTGTTTTCACTAATCATAAAGATGCATTAACAAATGATTTCTTTGTAAATCTAATTGATTTTGCAACGACTTGGTCAGCTACCTCTGATAGTGAAAATGCATTTGAAGGTCGTGATCGTAGAACGGGCGAAGTGAAAATGACAGGAACAAGAGTTGATCTTATTTTTGGTTCAAATTCTGAACTTCGTGCACTTGCTGAAGTTTATGCTTCTGCTGATGCAAAAGGTAAATTTGTAAATGACTTCGTTGCAGCTTGGAACAAAGTGATGAACTTAGATCGTTTTGATTTAGCATAATAAAAGAAGTCAGAAGTGAGACCTGCCGATTACTATCGGTATCGCTGTCAGAACGCCTACGGCTGTCAGATAGAGATGATGTGTATTTACTTCTATATTAATTAAAAATGGACAATGAAGAACGATTTATTCGTTTCTCATTGTCCATTTTTTTATTGCAACGTCGAATTTATTCGACAAGGTGTTGCACTTTCTAATTTACACAAAAAAAATTCAGTTCTTTGAAAAATTCAGTGATAGAATATTTTTCGTAGAAAAAAACGTCTTGCCGTCCGCTGTCCGCCTATTTTGAAACTTCCACGGGATTTTTTTAAGAACTATAAATTC
>CAZMEH010000338.1:0-5828 GCA_964564885.1 uncultured Saprospiraceae bacterium
TAAAATTGAAATGCTTGTTCATGCCAATTAGGACATGTAATACTCCGTAAGTACACAAAACATATTAAAAAAATGGTACTATGGTGAGAAGTACGGGTACGTAATTTTATAGAAAACAATTGATTAAAGGGCTTTATTTTAAAATAAAGCCCTTTAATTACAAATAAAAAAGATGAAAGTACAAAATAACTTAGGTGTTTGGATGGATTATTCAACGGCGAATTTGATTGATTTACACGCGAAAAAAAAGAGTCATTCTATAGCATCAAAATTCACTTTTAATACAAAAGAAGAAGCATTGAGTAGAAGTGAATATACGATGCATAATAAAGAGCAACAAATGGATGAAGCCTATTATAAGGAAATATCAGAGGAGATTTTGAAATATGATCATGTGCTATTATTTGGGCCAACCAATGCAAAAAAAGAATTACACAATTACTTGAATCAGGATTTACATTTCAAGGATATAAAGATTGACGTTGAATCGGCTGATAGGATGACGGATAATGAAAAGGATGCTTTTGTAAAAAAGCATTTTAAAAACTAATCCATTTGAACTACCCGAAATCATTATTCGTTGGATAGAAAATAATGTAGGAAATACCTCATTGTATACATCGGAGCATTTGTCGGCAATATAATAGGCGTATCGTTGACTCTTAGCTATTCGCCTAACTTAGGTATAATATTGACCGTATTAATTATCATTTCGGTCGTTCAGTCCTCAGATAATAATAACTTATTCAAGAACTCGCACTTAAATCATTAATAAATTATTGATTTTCAATAGATTACTAATGGTGTCTTAAACAAGCCTACTGATATAAAATACAAAAGGTTCTTTGACAATTTCACTGAAAATTGTCAAAGAACCTTACAAAAGTCTTTATTTACAATAATTAATGGGCTTGCAAATCACCTCACTCTTTCATTACTTTTTGTTAACCCTAGCTAAAAAGAATTTAGCTGCATTTCTTCCTGTTGGTTTCACTTGGTAAAACTCTCCATCTGACATTTTATAAGACACTTCATTTTTCTTCAACCCTAATACGGCATCGTTAAAAGAAGGATTAGAAGAGACCACACTCAATACCCTATTTTGGTAATTGTAGTAATAGAAATCTCCACCTGGCGAAAGAATATAAAGATTTATTTCATCCTTAGAACGACTCATACGAATTTCTAAATAAGAACCTTCCAATACCTTATGCAATGCGGCATCATTTACATAAGAAAGTGTCAAAGCATTTTTCTTAGAAACCATAGAATATCGATCATCCTCCCATTCCATCGCAGTATTCCCAAATAAGAAAGTATATTTTTCCTCACCTTTAGGCCAACTAAATTTATCAAAATCAGTAATTTCTTTAATCATTTTATCAATTCTCTTATCACTGCTAACAAATTCATAAAGACCTGATCTAACATGGTTTTTATCATATGAAGCATCAGGTAAATCAAAAGCATTTTCCTGTAAATCCTTCATCATATAATTTAGTAATTTGTCTGGAATGATGATATCGATACCTATTACTAAATTTAATTTTGGATTTCTGCCCATACTATCTTTAGGAAAAATCATGGTACCCGATCCTGCTGCCTTAACCTTAACGTAAGGAAGTTTTTCTGCCACTGTAAACAAACCTTCGTAAGTTAAATCACCAGAAAGTTGCTCAAGTTTCATCAAATTTCCTCTTTTACCATTACCAAGTACCTTAGCAGAATCTCCCATCAAGAAGTGATCTGGAATAAAGTTTCCATTATCGGTATTTGTTTCACCTTCCACGTATTTGATTACGCCTTTAGTTGTAAAAATTGCTCTATCACGTCTGCTATATGGTGCTGTTAAAATACGTTGATAGATTAATCCAGTATCTCTTTTTATAAAAATTCCTGTTTGTAATTTCTGACCAACCAAATTCCTTGGCGCTTCATATTTTAAAATGACATTTTTTCTATCAACAGGATTATCAATAGAAAACCAAGTACTATCACTCATCACAGGTGAATTGATTCTTGCAAAACCATTAAACTCTAATTCTTTTTGATTTGCTCGTAGTGTTACACGACCTTGAAAAAAGGTATTTTCATCCAATAAGAAATTATCCTCTACTTTCACAGAACCCAAGCCAGTCGTTACTAGCTTTCCTTTATTTGGACCTTTACGGTTTTTCAAAACTTCAATCTTACTAAATTCAATTTCTTGTTCATGCACGCCGACATTATATTCGTACAAACCACCTGTTGCGATATATTCATTCTTACCTTTGATTTGAATATTTGTCTTATTAATAACGTGGTACTTATTTTCAATATCCGCAACGATTCTAGCCTCTTCTAATCGTTTCATACGTGCATCCGCTTCAACCTCTACTAAGCCTTCTTTAGGATAAATAAAAGCATCGGCGCTTTGTATAAATGGTACACCTTCGACTTTCAGTAGATTAGTTTCTAAATTATAATTAGCACCCGACCCTGTAAATGAAAGCGAATCCTGATCTGGATGTACCGATAAAAATACCGCACTATTACTTTCTGTTCTAAAGTCAATAGTGTTAACACTCATGTCCCAATCAAACTCATCCATCGAAGTTCGATACTTAGTATAAGGCATTGCCGTAGCTATCTCTGATGAGTTCGACTTAAACTTACCTTTTTCCGTTTCAAAATCAATATCAGCCTTTACATTAGCCGTACTAAATGCAAATTCCTCTTGTCCATCTTTATCTACTTTTATTCGCATATCTGTACTATCCGCAGTTACACCATGAGCAGAAAAGCGCAAATTATTTGAAGTCATCACAGCATCTTTCCAATCAAAAATACCATCACCATATAAGCCACCAGGCGTCAAAATAGCTAAACCTGTCAGTTCAAAAGTTCTATCAAAAATATTAAATGGTTTCTCTTCTGTTTCAACATACATACTATCCTTCTGAGGTCGCCAATCCACTTGAACATCCTCACCTCGCACCCACGGAAACTCATAAACATCATCAATAAATTCATCTAAGTTAAACGAATCGGCAGGTGCTAATAGCTGTTTGGGCAGGAAGGTTATATCATCGGAGTTAATGACCGCTGTGAGGTGCTTTATTGTTCCTTTACCAATTAAGCCATCGTTATTCATTGATATTTCACCGTCATAACGTCCTTTTCCACCATAAAGTGGATAACCTTCTGGTGGTGTTTTTCGTTTGAAACCAAGTGATAAATCACTTTGTACACGCACCGTTTCATCAAATTCAGGAAAAATATCTGCCGAAACCAATTGACCATCAAATTTCAAATCCGCTGGATCAAAAGAATCTAAACTATCAAAAACAAAAGGTTCTATCTTAAAATTAAACGAATCTCGTTCATATGCTCCACCTTGAGTTTGTTTACTATCATAATATATATAGCAAGGATCATCGCTATAGAGTGAGGGAAGATGCTGATTATTAATACGACTAGATTTATTATCTGGTTCATCAATTATAATATAACCTTTCATGTCCTCTATTCGTGTTCCTAATGGCACTAAAATAGGCATTCCCAGTTGATCAACTGCACCATTAGGATCAGGAATACGTAATAGGAAAGAATCTACATCATTTGCATTTATTTTAAACTCATCGTAAATAAATTCAAACTCGCTCCCATCAAACATTCCAAAACCTGCGAACAAACGTCCATCAAAATGAATATCTCGATTTTGTTCAAACTTAATATCACCATAATATGGTTTAAAAGCCACTAATTGCGAATCACTCAAAATCACATTTGAAACCTCTCTTACAGCTAAACTTTTTGTATCCAAATACATAATAGCATTTGTCTTTGCTTGCTTCGGTATAGATGTCGCTTTTAATACATCATAATCTACTTTTTGACGACTAGCATCTGCATACCTAAATACTCTATCTTTAACTAAAACAAGTGCATTTTTTTTATCATAATATATAAATCCACCTTCGACTAAATCCTGCAAAAGCGGAACAATAGTCTCCAAACTATACCTCGGGTTTAATACTTTTGCTAATTCATTTGCATCTAACTCTCTCGAATTTTTCTTTTCTGAAAAAACCTTAATTAAGGCAATTGGGTTTGTTGTTGCAATATTTTGATAGGAAACATAAGTACCAAAATCAAAGTAATCCTGCGACTCAAAATTTGCTTCCTGCGGTCGTCCACCGGCACTTCTTGATCTATTTTGACCAATCGCAATAGAATCTGAATCAATAAACCAACCGATTTTACCCGCATCTATCTCTAACTTATGATAAGAATCATAAAATAGGATTTTTGAATTACCTGAGCCTGAACGTGTTAATACCAATTCTCGTTCTGGTATATTAAATCTAAAATCAGCATTTGGATGATAAATAGAATCTCCATCGAAATAAATACTCGTTTCTACATCTTGAGCAACAATATAATCATTTCGTCGAATTGTGTAACGTTGCGCTAATGCAGTAGCTGCAATACTTCCGTCTTCTTTTAAAAACTCCATTTTTGCCTTATACAACTCGCCACCGACACCAATTACACTATTCCCATTTAATAAAAAACCGCCAATATAACGGATTTTATTACCTAGGTTCTTTACTTCTATATTTTTATTAAATGAAGCAAACCTCGGATAAGATTGACTTTTTTCAGCATTGACGACTACTTTATCATCAAAACTACCTTTAACAGGACCATCAAAAAACGTTGGGTTATAGAAAGTAACTTCCTTCACCCTATAGTTATTTTTCTTAACCTCTATCGTATATTCATCAAAGGTACAATACACCTCTTTATCAAAACCAACTCTCACCCAATCAACTTTACCTTTTTTCCCCTTCCAAGTGTATTCTAATGGATAAAATGTCCCTTCTGTTTCATTGATTATAATTGAATCCTGCTTACGCACACCAATCAAGTCCATTTCTGGAAAATCAACTACTATTTTATCCTTTTCTTTTCTGAATATATATTCATTACTAGAAGCAATCCATTGTAAACCAGCTCCTTTGGACGAACGAATAGCATTTTTTTCAAATAGTCCAATTTGAAATAACACATAACTATCAAAATTTCTATTTTGAGAAGACTTTGCCTCCGCTAAAAATTCAGTGGAAACGTCCATCCAATTATCATAATGTTTTTCAAATATTCCATTTTTGACCATAATATTAACGGCATCCAAAACATGGACAAAATATGGGTTTGACCTCATTTTAAGATCCGCCATTCGATTGCAAAGTGCTTGAAACTGTACAAATTGTTCATCAGAAAAACGTACACCTTCTGCGTGTTCTTCAAAAATCTCGAAGATAGCTTCTACTTCCTTTTGCTTACTCGCTGTTACGAATTTGCCTAATTCACTGATAAAATCACCTTTATCTTCTGGAAATCGCTTTTCATCATCTTGACCAAAACTCATCGTTGCGGTTAGGCTCATTATCAGCAAAAAAATTAGTTGTTTTCTCATATCAAAAAATCGTTAGAATTGTAGAATGTTGAAATATTGATATTCAATATCTCTTGGGTTGGTGTAATTTTAACACAGCAGAATATAGATTACATCTAGTCATTAGTTTAATCAAATGTAATCTACATTTGTAAACAAGCTAAGGAACGTGTAAAAATAGTTTTATGAATAAATTAGATAATAGTAGAGTGAAGTATAATGTAGGATTTAAACCATACTATTACACATTTTAGAAAAGAGAACAGCGAGTTATCGCCACAGGCAGAGAAGAGAGAACAGAGACAAAAACTAGAATTTTTCATTCATTAATTATCAATGATAAAAAATATAAAAAAACGCTCTTTTCTCTGCTCTAAGAAAATGT
>CAZMEH010000339.1:0-3192 GCA_964564885.1 uncultured Saprospiraceae bacterium
GTGCGCCGTGTACCGTCAACCAATAACAATGAAAAATAATCTTTTTGACGTATATCCATTATTTGACCTTGAACCCGTAAAGGGTGAAGGATGCTATATTTATGATAAAAAAGGAGCAAAATACCTTGACCTCTACGGCGGACACGCAGTAATATCCGTAGGTCACTCACATCCATACTACGTCCAAAAAATCAGCGAGCAGCTACAAAAATTAGCCTTTTACTCCAATTCTGTTCAAAACAGCTTGCAAGTTGAACTAGCTGAGAAGTTGGTAGAATTATCCGGTTGCGAAGGTTATAAACTTTTTTTGTGTAATTCTGGGGCAGAAGCCAATGAAAATGCACTTAAACTCGCTTCATTTATAACTCGAAAAACGAAAGTCATTTCCTTTAAAAAAGGCTTTCATGGTCGAACTTCCGCAGCTGTCAATGTAACGGATAGCAATAAATTAAAAGCACCAATTAACAAAACTTTTAAAGCCGAAATTCACGAATGGAACAACCTGAACACGGTGAAGGATAGCATTGAAAAAGGCGATGTTTGTGCTGTAATTATCGAAGGAATACAAGGAATTGGCGGCATTCATGTACCAAGTAAGACATTTCTAGAAATCGTTTTTAAGCTTTGTAAAATCAATAATACGATTCTTATTTTGGATGAAGTGCAATCTGGCTATGGTAGAAGTGGTCATTTCTTTGGTTATCAATTCGCTGACATTCAGCCAGATATAATTTCAATGGCGAAAGGAATGGGTAATGGTTTTCCGATTGGCGGCATTCTCATTCATCCAAAACATGAAGCAAAATATGGGATGCTAGGCTCGACTTTTGGTGGAAATCATTTGGCTTGCGCTGCTGGAATTGCTGTATTAGATATTATAAAGGATGAAAACCTTATGGCATATTCTGCCGAATTTGGTGAGTATTTTATGGAACAACTTCGAACTATTCCACAAATTAAGGAAGTCAGAGGAAGAGGTTTGATGATTGGGATTGAATTTCCATTTGCTATCAAAGTATTACGAAAAAAGCTATTATTTGAAAGCCACATCTTCACAGGTTCGTCCTCTGAACCAAACACACTGCGCATTCTTCCGCCTTTGAATGTTACAAAAGTAGAACTTGATTATTTTATTGAACAACTGAAACTTCAACTAGCATGAAACAATTCACTAGTGTCCATGACATAAATAATATAGAAAACCTTGTTCAAGAAGCATTGGAATGTAAAAATAAACCTTTTGCTTCTCAGGTTGGTAAAAATAAAACGCTTGGTTTACTCTTTTTCAATCCAAGCTTACGTACTCGATTAAGCACGCAAAAAGCAGCTGCTAATCTTGGAATGACTTTCATGTCAATGGATTTGAATACGCACAGTTGGAAACTGGAGTTTGAAGATGGTGCAATAATGAACAGCGACAAAGCGGAACACATCAAAGAAGGTGCAGCTGTAATTAGTCAATATTGCGATGTGATTGGCGTTCGGACATTTCCCTCGTTGACTGATAGAGAAAAAGATTACCAAGAATTAGTTTTAAATCAATTTATCAAATACGCTTCTGTGCCCGTGATTAGTTTGGAGTCCGCGACTCGTCACCCGTTGCAGTCACTCACAGATTTGATAACGATTCGAGAACATCAAAAAATCGCTCGTCCAAAAGTCGTTTTAACTTGGGCTCCGCATCCGAAAGCATTACCGCAAGCAGTCGCAAATTCTTTTGTAGAATGGATGATTGCCGCAGATATGGATTTGACGATTACCCATCCGAAAGGTTATGAATTGTCTACTAATTTTGTAAAAAATACGCCTATTGAATATAATCAAGCAAAGGCTTTTGAAAATGCGGATTTCATCTATGCAAAGAATTGGTCTTCATTTACTGATTATGGTAAAATCATTCAACCGAAAGAAAACTGGATGATTACTTCTGAGAAAATGGCATTGACGAATGAAGCTTATTTTATGCATTGTTTGCCTGTTCGCCGTAATGTGATCGTGACTGATTCGGTGATTGATAGCTCAAAATCATTGGTTATTCAGCAATCAAATAATCGGACTTTTGCAGCGCAAGCGGTTTTGAAGAATTTATTATAATCTGTAGCACAGACATTACTCGATCGAGCCTCGTGAGGTTAGTTCTTGTCTATAGCGCTATTCTTAACTTACGATATTTTTGGTTTTTAATTCTTTTGACAAGGATAAAATGCAAAAGAAGATTATTTTTTTGCAAAAAATACACAGGCAGGAATGCCTGTGCTACATATATGAAAAAACTCAGCATCATAAAAATAGGCGGAAGTATCATCAATAATCCAACAGTTTTAACCGAAGTATTGACCGATTTTTCCAACTTGGACGGATTAAAAATATTAGTACATGGTGGCGGACGAAAAGCAAGTGAGGTACTGAAAAGTATGGCAATTGAACCAAAAATGGTTGAGGGCAGGCGCATCACAGACGAAGTGACGCTTGAAGTTGTGACCATGGTTTATGCTGGTTTGATTAATAAAAATGTCGTAGCGCAATTACAAGCGTCAAACTGCATGTCGATTGGCATGACTGGCGCAGATTTAAACAGTATTCAGTCACATAAGCGAATAGTCAAAGGTATTGATTATGGCTTTGCTGGCGATATTGATAAAGTGAATGGTTCGGCAATTCAAGTATTATTAGAAGCGAATTTTTCACCTGTGTTTTGTTCGATCACACATGATAAAAATGGGCAATTATTAAATACGAATGCCGACACGATTGCTTCAACTTTAGCTATGGCGTTATCTTCTTTTTATAAAATTTCTTTAAAATTTTGCTTTGAAAAAGATGGCGTTTTGTTAGACGTTAATGATGATGATTCAGTTATCGAGGAATTGAGCAATACTCATTATCAATCCTTAAAAGCTGAAAATAAAATATTCGATGGCATGATTCCAAAGATTGATAATGCTTTTGATGCGCTGAATGCTGGCGTGCAAGAAATTTTAATTTGTAATACAAAGGCTTTACAACTAAATTGTTTTCAAGGAACTGCATTAATTAAAAATTAAGAATGAGCTATATCAAACTTTTACAAAATCTTATTTCAACCCAATCTTTTTCAAAAGAAGAAGAAGAAACAGCGGAATTGATTAATGATTTTTTTAAAAATAAAAATATTCAGACGCATCGAAAAGGTAATAATATTTGGGTAAAATC
>CAZMEH010000340.1:0-4599 GCA_964564885.1 uncultured Saprospiraceae bacterium
GCATGGCATTCCATATTGTACATTGAACATTCTACATTAAAACTCTATCGTACAAATATAAAAAGCCTTCCCGAAAACGAGAAGGCTTTTTATATTAATGTGACATTATTTAACAATCAGTAATAAATGAATGATTATTTGTATCTCCTTTCAACACGCTTAGTACGACGCTTGAAGATGTTACCACCTTTGAACGCATTACCAGCTGGACTACCTACACGAGTCATCGCACAACGGAAACCAACTGTTCTAGAGGAAAGATCTTCATTCAAGTATCGACGAGTACCTGGCGCTAACCAGTAAGCTCTATCTGCCCAAGAACCACCTTTGATAACTCTTGCTTTGTCAGTTAAAGAAGTTCCACGGAATGTACCATACAATACTTCGTACAATACTTCTGATTCCTTGTCACCATCTAAGTAATCCATAACAGATCCTCTTTGATAGTTACGACGGTCAGCAACTTCTTCGTCTTCTACAAAACGAGTTCTAAGACGACCTAAACTGTCTTTTTCTACTGGCTTACCGTTTTCGTCTAATACTTTTTCAGTATAAACATTACCACGATAAGGATTCAATGTATGGTCTTCCACTTCACGAAGTGATAAACCTTGCATTTTACGATAAACATCAAGTGTCCATTCACTAACGTTACCTGCCATATTGTAAAGACCGTAGTCATTTGGCATGAACGAACGAACTGGAGCAGTAATAGAAGCATTATCATTTAACTGTCCTGCCATACCCATGTAATCACCACGACCACGTTTGAAGTTGGCTAACATTTTACCTTGATAACGACCACGAACACCGTTACGGGTTGTTGCACCATTCCAAGGGTAGATACGACGATCAGAGATACGCTCATCTTTCGCATATGCTTGATTACCTTTCAGTGCCATAGCAGCGTATTCCCACTCAGCTTCTGTTGGTAAACGGTAAGCAGGTAGTAAGACACCATCTTCGAATTGAACTTTACGTTCTTTTCCATTTGGTCCTACATATTGCTTTTTAAGAACACCTTCGTACTGACCGACTAGGTAAGCTTCAGTGTTAAAGTTATCCTCATCCTGTTGGTCTGGATTCGGATCAAGAATTCCTTTTTCAATTAGAATCATTTCGTTCACACGGTCAGTTCTCCAAGTACAGTAATCATTGGCTTGTAACCAATTGACACCAACTACTGGATAATCATCGTATGCTGGGTGACGAAGATATGTCTGAACATATGGTTCGTTGTATGACAATTCTTCACGCCAAACAGCCGTGTCTGGTAATGCTTCTAATAGCACTTCAGGATATGATTCGCCGAAAACACGGTGTAACCAATACAAATATTCACGGTAGTCGGTATTCGAGACTTCTGTTTCGTCCATATAAAATGAAGAAACAGTAACACGACGAGCTACGTTGTCGTATTCGTACATTACATCTTGCTCAGCAGCACCCATTGTAAAAGTACCACCTTCAATTAATACAAGGTTAGGTCCCGTTGCTTGACCCTGGTAATCTAGTTTCTCGTAACCGCCCCATTTTGAGTCATTATAAACCCAACCTGTAGTAGCTGAACGGTCTTTCTTACAAGAAGATAAAAGAAAGAGTGCGCATAACGAGTATAAACCTAACTTTAGCAGTTTTCTCATTGCGGATTAAAATTTTTGTTTAATAAAATGGCTTTAAAAAATAAGTTGCGAGCAATCAGTTTAATCTTATTTGAATGTTGAACAAAGAATTGTTGAATAATCCTTTATTCAAAACTCAAAATTATAAATTCAAAACTAACTAAAATAATACTCAAAAAACGTATCACTTGTTTTAAAAGTGATGCAAATGTAGTGAAAAAAAATAGTATCTTTTCACTATTTACGCAAGACGCATACCTCTAACGCAAAACTGTTCTTGGAAATTATTTATGATTAAAAATTATTTGTTAATTAGTTGCTAGCCTGTCCCGATTTCTCGGTGATTACTGGCTATTTGTTGCTTGTTGTTTAATAGTAGTGTTATTTCACTATCAAAAAATTATAATTTAACAGACTAATAATGAGTAACCACCGAGAAATCGGGACACGCTAGCAACTAAATATCGAATAATTATCTAAACAATTGTAAACAATCCGTATAACGTCTTGCTCTTCGTTTTCTTCTAATATTAGGATCATCATCAAAATTGATGGCAATTGAAATTTCATGCGCTCCATTTGATTGTGCACTCAATTCGGAAACAGTATAATCGTAACTATAACCTATTTTGAAAATATGATATTTCATTCCAATTAGACCAATAACAGCATCAGCATTACCAAATGCGTGACGATACCAAGCTCCTCCAAACACTTTATTGTAACTAGCATAAGCACCAGCATTTAGCTGTTGAAATGCGCCTTGTCTAACATACATAATGTTTGGTGAAATAAAAGTACCATCAAGGTATTTTTTATGATTTTTTCTAAGGTTGATTTGCGCACCACCATGAACCGTCCAACGTACTGGAACTGGTGTAGAACTGAAATCATTTAAAAATGATTCATCTGGACCATTAAGGTGCTTGATAGATATTCCGCCATAGAATGTCTCGTTGTAGACGAGCATTCCTGCTGAAAAGTCTGCATATGTTTTATTGAAGGCGAAAGGTGTGATTTCATTAGTTGGATTAATATTTCCTGAGCCGTCTACCGAACCTGTCAATGGGTTGAGTTGGTCTAAAAAGACTAATTCATTCCAATTAAGTTTTAGTTGCGTAAATCCGACTTCTAATCCACCTTTTATATAAATGTCATTACTCGTTTTAAACATGTAGGCATACGCTCCATTGACTGAGGTGGTATTATAAATACCATCACCAGCTACATCTGACAAAATAGAAACGCCAAATGCGCTATTCATGCTTGGAACTAATTGGTCATAAGAAACGGCATAGGTCACAAATGCATTAGAAAGAGAAGGCCACTGATTTCTATAGTTTAAAAATATACGTGGCGCATATGTTCCACCAGTCAATGCAGGGTTGAGTTGCATTGGTGCAGCAAAAAACTGACTGAATATTCCAGGGTCTTGGGCTTTCGCACTTGGTAATACAAAAGCAAAGCATATCAATAAAAGAAGTAATTTTCTGAGCATAAGGCTTTTGTTTATAATTAGGAATTGAGGATTACGAATTGTGTTTTTCTAAGAAATCTAATATGGAGTTTTATAAAACACACTAGAGTAAAAGTGTTATTAATTACTAACTCTTAATTCGTAATTTTTAATTATTCTCTCTTTCTCTAACTGCAATTTGAAAAAAAAATTGCGAAACTGTTGCCACAATTCAATTTCGTTCGTTGTACTGATAACGTTAACTGATTGTAAAACTAACGATTCTAAAATGGAGAAGGGATAATTGATTATTATAAAAGTTAGAAATTGTCATTTAAGAGTACTTCTTAGGTTAAATTAAGAAAAAAATAAGCTTTGGTGATAAATAAACAACTGTCTTGTATTTTCCTAATCAACATTTTATTTGTCCGCCAATGTCATAATAATTGTTAGATTATCTTTTTTACGACTAAAAAACGTTTTTTAGTTGTAAATGTGTGTAATTAGAATCGACGTAGTTGTTTGATTCCGATAATAATATTGGAAAAACAGTCAATCAGTTATGACAATTATTTAAGAAAACTTAATTAAATCTTTCATAAGCATGAGAAGGTTAACCATGATAACAGCATTGTTTATTAGCATTATTCAATTAAATGCTAATGACCTTGTAACGATAATTGAGGCTAATATCAACTGGAAAACGCCAATTGATCAAAATGGTGAACAGATTTTTGTATTTGAGAATGCAAATTACAGTGAAAATCATCGGGCATTGCCTTTGTACACTCAGACTGTTCCCTTGAATGTTTACGGTGATTTGAGCGTAGAGTTCACGGATGTCGTATATGAAGCACTTGAAAAAGTGACTAACAAGGACGATCAATTTTTGTCAAATGACTTAGAAGTCACCACTTCTGTTAATTTGGCTCGACGAAAACCAATTGGTCAATTTTCGTTTATTCCAATTCGAAAAACACTAACGGGTTACGAAAAAGTGGTTTCGTTTAAGGCTAAAATATTTATCAGGTCGAAAGCAATGCCTGCTATTCAGTCAAGTAGAACAGGTTTTAATTCTGTGTTATCTGATGGTGAAATCTATAAATTGGCAGTTAGCGAAACGGGTATTTATAAGGTAGATTATAATTATCTGAAAAACATAGGCGTAAATGTGGATAACATTAATCCAAAAGAAATTAAGATCTATGGAAATGGCGGCGGAATGTTGCCAGAAGCTAATGCTGTTTCAAGGGCATCGGATTTGGAAGAAAATGCCATTTTTGTTTTTGGAGAAGGCGACGGTTCTTTTGATGCAGGTGATTACATTTTATTTTATGGAGAAGCTGCAAATAAATGGCGATATGATGATGTAGACCAAGTCTTTAGACATGAAATGAATTTGTATACTGACAGGAATCATTATTTTATAAAATTCAGTAGCGGCAACGGAAAACGAATGGCGAGTCAATCGTCGGAGTCGGGCGCAACTTACTCTACTTCTACTTGCAATATATATCAGCA
>CAZMEH010000341.1:0-7669 GCA_964564885.1 uncultured Saprospiraceae bacterium
TAAGGATTGATATTTTAAGATTGAGTTAATTACTTATAAAATATATGAAAAAATATATTTTATTCGTTTGAACCTAGAATAAAAAAGATTAGTAAGAATTAGACAAACCAAATACTCTAGAAAATCATTTTTAGATATATTTCTGTAAATTACATCGATAAATAATAATTAAAAAGGACGATATAGACAACAAGTATTATTTAATTGCTACTAGAACCAATCATTCATTAAAAACCTTAGTAAAATATGCACATTGCAATCATCGGTAACGGTATAAGTGGAATCACTGCCGCTCGATTTATTCGTAAATTGAGTGACCATGATATTACGGTTATTTCTTCTGAGTCCAAATATTTCTATTCTCGAACGGCTCTTATGTACATTTATATGGGGCATATGAAGCAAAAAGATACAGAGCCTTATGAAGATTGGTTTTGGGAAAAAAATCGTATAAATCTTGTGTTGGATAAGGTTGATGCAGTTAACACTTCTGATAAATTGCTTCAAATGCAAAGCGGTGAACCTATTCAATATGATAAGTTAATTATTGCTACAGGTTCAAAATCAAACAAATTTGGTTGGCCTGGTCAAGATCTAGCTGGCGTCAGTGGTTTGTACAACCTTCAAGATTTAGAAACGATTGAAAAATATAGCA
Source organism: uncultured Saprospiraceae bacterium (assembly GCA_964564885.1). Lineage (GTDB taxonomy): Bacteria > Bacteroidota > Bacteroidia > Chitinophagales > Saprospiraceae > CAKZLL01. The sequence goes on from CAZMEH010000341.1 coordinate 656, forward strand.
AAAATCTCAAACGCGCGGTTATCATTGGCGGTGGATTGATTGGAATTGAATTAGCAGAGATGTTTCATGCTCGACATATTCCTGTCACGATCCTTGTTCGGGAGGACAACTATTGGGATAACATACTACCGGATAATGAAGCAACGATGGTGACAAATCACATCTACGAACATGGTATTGATTTGCGATTATCTTCCGAATTAAAAGAAATTCTGCCTGATAAAGAAGGTAATGTTCGAGCTATTATTACTAAGGATGGTGAAGAAATAGAATGTGGATTCGTCGGATTAACTGCTGGTGTAAGTCCGAATATTGGTTTTTTGCAAAATTCTGGTATTGAAACTGGTCGAGGTATTTTAGTCAATGAATACTTAGAAACCAATATTTCAGACGTTTATGCGATCGGTGATTGTGCTGCTATTCGAAATCCAACGGCTGGTCGTCGTCCGATTGAAGCGATTTGGTACACAGGTAAAATGATGGGCGAAACGGTTGCTTATAATATTTGTGATAAAAAAATAAAATACGTTCCTCGCCTTTGGTTCAATTCTGCGAAGTTCTTAGACATAGAATATCAAGTTTACGGTGATGTTCAAAATGCTGCTCGAACGTCAGAAAATCATGCGGCACTCTATTGGGAACATGCAGATGGCAAAAAAGCCATTCGTATTATGTATGAAAAAGAAGGGAAAACAGTGGTCGGATTCAATCTGATGGGTATTCGTTATCGTCATGAAGTTTGCGAAAAATGGTTAAATGAAAAGACAAAACTCGAAACGGTATTGTCAAACCTTGGATTAGCGAATTTTGACCCAGAGTTTTATAAACAATATGAAAGGGCATTAGTGAAGCAATACAACGAGCAAACCAACTCTGATTTACGATTAAAAACGAAACGAAATGCAACGGCTGCGCTTAGTTTCATTGGCGTTCGTCCAGAGCGATTTGATACGAATCAAGAAGCTCAATCTTTAGCTTGGTATCAAGTAAAAACGGGTCAATTGACTGCTTTGTTTATCTTTCTCATTTTTGCAATTTTCATTTTGGCTTACTATTATATGAGATTAACAGGCGTTATTTATGCGCTTCCTGTGATTGGCGGCTTGGTTTATTTGCTGATGAAACAAATTAATAATCATCAAGAAAAGGCTCGATTATAAAGCTTAGGTATCGGATTAAAAAATCAAAATCAATATATATTAAGATGATTCAAAAAATAGGTTTAGGAATTTTTATAATTGCTTTTGGTTTATTCATCGGGTCGCTTTGGATGGGTAATTTTGAACTCAACATGCAAGCCCTTGAAGAAAGCGTTGGAAACGAATTTCAATATAAACACATTTCAAAACATGCTGCTGAACTAGAAGGCAAGCGTTTTGATAATAATTTTGCTTTTATTGCTGCGCTGGATGGCGTTTTGATGAATGCGAATTCTGATATTATCAAAGAGTTGGATGCGCAAGGCATTAATAGAAGTAGCGGCGGCGCATACTGGGATGTGATTTTACAAGATTACAAACAGACAAATATCAAATACAAAACTGCAAAAGGTTCTGCGGTTGGTTTTATAAAAGGAAATACCAATTTGATGTTTTGGTTAACTTTTGGATTAGCGATTTTTGGCGCATTAATATATTTTTACCCGAAAATGCTACGTCCATCAGGTATTCAGAATAACGGAATTATGCAAAGTTCTTTGCATAGTCGTGGTGCAATTGGAATCGCATTTGGTGTTTACTTAGTGTCGTTTTATATTGTATTGTATTTTTCTCCGTTTTATATGGTCAATTGGATCATTTTGGTTGATCCGATTAGTATGGCACTGAGTGGAAGTCCTGCGAGTCAATGGTTCTTGTATGGATTTTTATATACCGTTGCGGTTGCTGTGATGGGTATTCGTATGATGATAAAATATCGCCATAATAATTACCAGATTGTAAGAACGGCTTCTGTTATTTTCTTTCAAACGGCGTTTGCTTTTCTAATTCCACAGTTTTTAGCAGCGATTAACCAACCTGCGCCAGATTTGAAAAACATCTGGCCTTTGGATTATGGTTTTTTCTACAAAGACAACCTGAATACTTTAACGGAAAGTGGAAACCTTGGTTATGCGATGATGATTTGGGGCGTCATTTTGGTTGTTGTAGCGGTGCCTTTATTTACTTTTTTCTATGGAAAACGTTGGTATTGCTCTTGGGTTTGCGGTTGTGGCGGATTAGCGGAAACGCTCGGCGATCCATATCGTCAACAATCTGACAAGACATTGAAAGCATGGCGAGTAGAGCGTTTTGTGATTCATGGCGTATTGGTTTTTGGTGTAATGATGACAGGTTTATTTTTGTATCAATACTTTACGGGAAGTTATCAGATTGCAGGTTTTGCAGCTGATAATGTGAAAACGACTTATGGATTTTTAGTAAGTTCTATATTTGCTGGCGTTATCGGAACAGGATTTTATCCATTGATGGGTAATCGAGTTTGGTGTCGTTTTGGTTGTCCGTTAGCAGCTTACTTTGGTATTATTCAAAAAATGCGTTCTCGTTTTCGTATTACAACAAACGGTGCTCAGTGTATCTCTTGCGGTAATTGCTCGACGTATTGTGAAATGGGAATTGATGTTCGTTCGTATGCTCAAAAAGGTCAAGATATTGTTCGTTCTTCTTGTGTTGGTTGTGGTGTTTGTGCTGCGGTTTGTCCAAGAGGTGTGTTGCGTTTAGAAAATGCGTCGGAAGATGTGAATACTAGAACGAAAGAATTGCGTGCTTTGCATATTGATGTGAATGGTATTACTTTGATGAACTAAATCCATTTTAGATTTACGACTTTAGATTTGCCTGCTGCAAGCAGGTTGCAAGTGTTTTGTAATAAAAAATATTACACTAATGTACCTTTTTTTAGAACAGAGAAGAGAGCAGCAATTTCTCATGTAGTGTTTTTTATCCGTGGCACTGTGCTTTATAGGTTGGACGGGAATACAGGTTTTGGATTAAAACTAGCTGTCAGACGACTTAAAGTCGTCTGACAGCTCAATTTTTTTAATTTTCGTCCAATCTGTAAAGCACGTGGCAATAGATACTAAAATATTGATAATTAATTATTTATCATTCTCCTTGACGCCAATCCGAGCTATCGGGACAGGTTTTCTCATCATTTTAATCACCGTGCTAAAGCAGGGTGCAACAGAATATTATACATGAAAAACTGCTACACACTTATCTATTTCATCTACAAAAGCTGATTTTTACCTATATTTGACGCAACATTGATCTTACAGTATTCAAAGAAAAGATAGTTCATTAAAGTACAATGAACTACCTTTTTTTAGACCAATATTTAGCATCATTTAATAAAAGAAAACAAACTGTTAATGAGAATTAAAATTTTTACCAAGTATTTTTTTAAATGCCTTGTCGGATTATTACTCGTTGTAAACCTATCCTACAATGCACAAAGTCAAACTGTAGATTTCCTAAATGCGGAACAGGTATTTAGCTCTAATGTAGTCTCAACGGCTCATCTACTCACGATTGATAAAGTAAAATATGAAGCATTTCAAGACAATGCGCCAACTACTTTTCAATTGAAAATCCCAATTGACCAAAGCAGCTATCTTACGGTTGATTTAGAAGAAAACGACATTTTTGCAGATAACTTTGTCATCACTTCAACTGATGGAAACAAAGTTCAAAATGTTCCTTTTACCAAAGGTTTGTACTATAAAGGAACGGTACAAGGCAATGCTAATTCAATGGTAGCGATTAGTTTCTTTGAAAACGAAATCATTGGTTTAGTCTCTACTAGTGCAGGTGATTATGTGATTGGTTTATTTGACAATAACAAAGTAGCAGGTACGAAATCGGGTCAAACAACATTAGCTAATCCTACAACACACCTGATTTATAATGATAAAAACCTACTCGTTCCGCATGATTTTGAATGCTCTACCGATGATGTCGCACATGCAGTAGGAGCAGCTTTGCCAAATATTGCATCGCCTCCGCCACCAAATGGTTCTTCATCTAGTGCGTTACCTGTCAAAATCTATTTTGAAGCCGATCACGATTTGTATTTAGATAAGAACTCTAGCACAACAGATGTTTCAAATTATGTAACAGGATTATTTAATTCAGTTTCGGCTTTATATGCTACAATGACAACGCCTGTAGTTGTTCAGATTTCTCAAATACAAGTTTGGACAGCGGTTGATCCTTATCCAAACTCTAGTTCGGGTGCAGCTTTAGACGCATTTGCACAAAATATTCAAAATACATTCAATGGTGATTTAGCACATTTATTATCGACCGCTTCTGGTAATAATGGCGGTTTAGCTTGGGTGGGTGTTTTATGTGCTAGTTATAATTCATCTAGTTTTTCTGGTCCATACGCTTATAGTAATATCGCTACTTCATATAGTAACTATCCAACTTTCTCTTGGTCAGTAGAAGTGGTAACACACGAGATGGGACACAATTTAGGTTCAAGTCACACGCATTCTTGTGTTTGGAACGGCAATAGTACACAGATTGATGATTGTGGAAACCAATATTCGCCAAGTAGTGCAGGTGCTTGTTACAATAGTGGAAGTGCTATCATCCCAACTTCAGGAACAATTATGAGTTATTGTCACTTGGTTTCGGGTGTTGGAATTGATTTCAATAATGGTTTCAATTCGCAAGTTCAAACCGTAATTAACAATCATATTGCAGGTGCAAGTTGTTTGACTGGTGGTCAAACCTTGACTTGTACCACGCCAATTACCACATTTCCAAGTACAGAAAATTTCTCTACCGCAACACTTTGTAATACATCAGGTACTTGTATCGCAGACCAAACTTGTGCAAGTGCTGTTCCTACGGGTTGGGTGAATGATTCGGGTGATAATACAGATTGGAGCGTTGAAACTGGTGCAACAACTTCTTCAACAACTGGGCCAACGACAGGTTATGGCGGTTCTGGTCAATATATGTATATCGAAGCAAGTAGTGGTTGTACTGCAAACGAAGCTAATTTAATTTCCCCATGTTATAATTTAACGAATATTTCAAATAGCGCTGAACCAAAATTATCGTTTGCTTACCATATGTATGGTACAGCTATGGGTTCATTAGCCGTAGATGTCAGTAATGATTTAGGTTCAACATGGACAACACTTTGGTCTATTTCAGGCGATCAAGGAAACGCTTGGCAAACACAAACGGTTTGTTTAGATGCTTATGCGAATAGCACGATTAATATTCGTTTTCGTGGAATGACTGGTAATGGCTACGAATCTGATATAGCGATTGACGAGGTTATCGTAGATGATTTTAATGCAAATCCTAGTTTAACGACTGCGACATTAACAACTCCGGTCAATAGTGCAACAAACGTTGACTATACGAATCCAATTACGTTCAATTGGACACATAATCAAGGCGCAAATGTTGACGCTATGCGCATTCAGATTTCAAAGGTTTCATCAGCAGGTGTTTCGTATTTTACGGAAGACGGTTGGCAATGTGGTAGTTTGAATAACGCAGGCGGCGATTTAGCTGTAAATACAAATATGGTTACGATTTCTAATGGTCAAGGAAGTTTCACTTGGAGTACTGCCAATCCGACAAATGGAATCGCACTTGTACCAGAACCAAATACAACTTACTACTGGACGGTTAGATATAATGTACCTGGATCAGGACATAGTTATTATTCGGGAACATCTTCGTTTACAACAGATGGAACAAACGGCTGTACGAGTACCAATCAATATCCAACTACAACATTTACACCAACGACTTCCTGGCAAATGGCTTCAAATATTATTTACGCAGGCGAGTATAGTTTGCATAATGTAGTCAGTGGAACTTCTTATTCATGGTCATTGTGTGCTGCGGATGGTGGTTCAGCATCTTACGATTCTGAGTTGACTTTACTTAAAAATTCAGATAATAGCTTTTTAGCTTATTCAAATGATGATTGTGGAGATGATGCCGTTATCACTTGGACAGCAACTTTCACAGGTCTTGTCAAAGTGATCATCAATGAATTTAATTGTCAAATCAATTCAACGTATACCACTTTAGTTTACAAATATAACACAACAAGTACGGTGACTTACTGCCTGCCGCCAACTACGCCAGCGACTTTACCATTTACAGAAGGTTTTGAAAGTATAAATGGTACTTATGGAGAAGGTCAAGTCTATTGTGGAACAACTTACGCTTGGGATTTAGAGACTAGTGATGCTACTTGTAGAGCATTAGTTGGAACGTCTTCGTATGCTAATAACGGAGGAAATGGCGCAGTTACACTTGATAGAACTCCAAATGGTACAGTGGAAACGAACGACTTCATTCTAACCGTAAATCTTAGTAATTATACATCGAATACCAGTTTAGAACTAGCATTTGATTTTGCTCATCACGGTGAAGAAAGTCACGCTAATGATAGGGTTTGGATTAGAGGAAATAGTACCGATTCTTGGTTAGAAATATATGATTGGTATGCAAACAAAGGAGCGATAGATGCATTTGTAAATGTTACAGCTTTAGATATTGATGCATTACTTTCTGCAAGTAGTCAATCTCCATCAGCAACTTTTCAAGTTCGTTTTGGACAAGAAGATAATTATCCTTCTGGCTTAGGTGATGGTTTGACGGTCGATAATATTGTCATTTCTACAGCGGTGACAACAGCGCCATTAGCAATAAGTAATTCAAGTGTAAATGTTAATTGTAACAATACATCGACTGGTAGTATTGATATTACAGTAGCGGGTGGTTTAGCACCATTTACTTATGCTTGGAGTAATTCCGCAACTTCGCAAGATTTAACTAATATTAGTGCAGGCGTTTACTCTTGTACCGTGACGGATGCACTTTCTAATACGATTAGTACAGGAGGTATTACCATTACAGCACCAACAGCAATTACATCTTCTACGAGTATTACAAATGCAAGTTGCAACGGTGGAACGGGTTCAATTAATTTGTCAGTAAGTGGCGGCGCAAGTGGTTATTCATATGCTTGGAGTAA
>CAZMEH010000342.1:0-3405 GCA_964564885.1 uncultured Saprospiraceae bacterium
TGATTGGTAATGATGGTTTGTATCAATACAATGCTAGTAACCCAAGTAATTTGAAAGAAATTTCTAAAATAGAAATCAGTGATAATTAAGCATTACGAACCTGCCTGTCGGCAGACAAGTTAAGGATTACCTAAGTTAAATCGACACGGTTTTTGAAACCGTGTCGGTTTTTAATTAAAACTCAATTTTTTTAAATATGAAAATATTACGCATTAGCTTAATTGCTCTTCTTGCTGTTTGTTTATCCTTTAATGCTTTCAGTCAAGATAAGAAGCAAAAAAAAGCATCTAAATGGTATAATGAAGCAACCGTTGAACTGGTCAATGGTAGCAAAATAAAAGGTAAGTTAATTACTGAGACAAAAGAAAAAATAGCAATCGAAATTTTAGGCGGAAGTGTTTTTGTTTATCCTAGTTCTGAAGTTAACAAAATAACGATAAGCGAAGAAAAAACCTATTCTATTGTGAAAGATTATAAATACAATCGGGAAGGTTGGTACTATACGCTTTCAACAATTGTGAACGGAACGAATAATGACGCTGGTATTGGCTTGATGACTTCTGCTGGTTTTCAATACAACAACTATCTAGCTGCTGGTGTTGGTGTCGCTTATAATCAAATGAGTACAAATGCTGGTGTTAGAATAATTCCTGTGTTCTTAGAAGTTCGTGGAAATGTTTTAGACAAACCTGTTACGCCGATTTATAGTATGGCAGTTGGTTATGGTTTTGCTTTACAAAATCGTGATTTTGATATTATTCGTGCGAAAGGTGGCGCATATATTTATCCTGCACTTGGAATGCGATTTGATGGTCGAGGAGGTTCTTCTTTTACGATGGATTTTGGTTATCAGTTTCAAGCGGCAAAAATCACAAGTAATCGTTGGAATGGTACGAATTTAGATAATATTCAGTATCAGCGTTTTACGGTTAGAGTTGGGATGTTTTTATAAACAATTGAATAATTGAACAGCGAGTTCTCGCCACAGAAAGTCGAAGAACTCGCTGTTCAGTTGTTTATTTAAATCTACTCACCACTATTCAAATAAACTATCCATCGTAATTTCATTCTGAACTAAACCCACGGAGTGTTTATTTTTCATTAAGCCATAAGTAGTAATAAACGTTAGAAATACCGCTTTCCGAGTCTTTGTTTCTGTTCTAAATACGCCTATTTTGTTTCTCAAATTCTCACTATACGATTTTGTAATAGTATAAGGATTGATAGAAAATTTAATTTCACAAAGATTTATTACTTGATCTCGTCTGTCAATCACCAAATCAATTTGAGCATTATTTACACTTTCTTTACTTTTCCATGAAGCAGTCTTTGTCAAAATACCATTAATACCTAGCGCTTTCTTTATCTGCGGAATATGAGCTAAACATACTTGTTCAAAGGTATAACCTGCCCAAGTTCGTTGTTTTGGATTATCAATTGCATTCACCCAAATGCCTTCATCAAAATCTGTGTTTTTATCAATAAATTTTAAATAGAAAAAGCTATAAAAATCTGATAAACGATAAAGTGTATCTCTACTTTTTTTATTAAATGGCGTATATCTAGTTATAAAACCGCTTTCCTCCAATTCCATTAACCGTTTGGTTAAACTACCTCCCGTTTTCACTCCAACAGCTTTTGCAATATTTTGTCGGGAAATTCCTTGATTAACCGTTGCAATTGCTCGAATGATGGCTTCATGCTTTTCTGCATTTTTGAATAATGAAGCGAATAGGTTTTTAAATTCTGTAGCTAATAATGCACCTTTTCGGAAACACAAATTTTCAATATTTTGTGCAGCACTTTTATCTGCTTTAACTGCATCCAAATAATATGGAATACCGCCTAATACCATATATAATTGAATAATTTGATAACGATCAAGCACATTGTTTCTAGATTTCAACATTAACTCCGTTTCTTTCAGTGTAAACGGCTCAATCTTCATTCGTTCCGTTACTCGATTGTGCAAACCGCCATGATTATTGACCAGATTATTAATCATCCATGAAGCAGCAGAACCACAAGTGATCAAAACAATATCTTTCCGATTCGTAGCCCAGCTATTCCAAAAATGTTCCAACGAAATCATAAAATCTGATTTTGCGGTATCTAACCATGGTAATTCATCTAAGAAGATTATTTTTTTACGATTATCTTCTATGGTTTCTAAATGGTCAATCAGATATTGAAATGCTTCAAACCAATTTTTAGGAATATTATCAATAGATAAGGTAGATTCTCTTCTCAAGGAAGCATGGAGATTTATTAATTGCTGTTCTGTTGTTGCATTCGCTAATCCTGTGAGCTGAAAATCAAATGTATAATCAAAATACTCTCGAATTAGAAAAGTCTTCCCAACCCTTCTACGTCCATAAACCGCAATAAATTCAGATTTATTACTTTTAAGAACATTATCTAATTGTTCAATTTCCTTAACTCGTCCAATAATACTTTTCATCGTTTAATTTTATAGTCAGCCATAAGTGTTTAAAAATACGACTTATGGCTGACTATAACAAAATAATTAGCCATAAGTCTTTAAAAAACTGAGTTATGGCTGATTACCTATATTGATTCATTAAAATATTCCTTATCGTTTATAAGTTCCGTCGGGTAATATTATTGGGAATTTATATTGAGGATCAGTTAATAATTGGTAAACTGCCACATCTTGCTGTTCAACTTTCTCTTTAGTATTTAATTTCCATTCTTTATCAATTTCACCTAAGCGATTTTCTTGTGCGCCTAGAATAGATGTCAAAGCCCAGTAATGATACTCTGTTACCATGCAGCTATAATCGCAAGTTTTATCATCATAAAAATACCAAGCATTTGCTGGATAAGTACTTGGAATTTCTGTGAATTGTCCACCTCTTGCGGTATCCATAGCCATGGAAATGGAAGAACCTATCGTTTCACCAAAAATATTTGGATAAAGTTTTGCATAGCCTGCATGCGTGATAATATGAAGTACCTCTTCTAAAGCTGCGTCAAATTGTCCGCTTTTGTTATTTGTAACAAAACCTGGATTCGTTTCATCATTTCCTAAATCTTGTCCTGTCCAGCCATCGGGCATATTTGCAAACAACAAATTACGTTGTTTATTCCACATTATCATAAAGGCTTTTTCTTCAATCATTTTGTCTACCAAAGCTTGATTATCAGGAAAACCATCTTCGTCATTATCTAAATATTGCGCCATAAGATTAGCTGCATGAAGCAATTTTATATCATCTACCTTTGGAACTGCATAAATATTAATACCAAAAATTTCTACTTTTCTATTGTAGTTTTTTAAAATGTCATCGTCATTTACTACAATTTTGAAATTCGGATCATTGCCTTCGCTGATGATATTGTTTTTATCACAATTTGAAAATATTGATATTACAAATGAAAATA
>CAZMEH010000343.1:0-29991 GCA_964564885.1 uncultured Saprospiraceae bacterium
TCTGCAAAAATGAATATTGGACTAAAACGCAGAAATTGTCAAAGACCCACTTGTTTTAAGTTTCAAATACTGATTACGTTAATGCTTTATTTAATCTTTTGCGTAACATCAGTTAATAATTGATGTTACGCAATTTAGAACACCTCGCTAGAGGTAGTCTGTTTATAGCAAAGAAATAATTATTTTCTAATTTTCTATAAATAGATTGTCCCGAAAGGAACATTAAACCTGCGTAACATTAGTTATTTATCAATCTTTGTTAAAGGAGATTCTATCTTTCATATAGTTTTCAATGGCTTCATCTTGTTCATTCTCTTCACCTTCTGCTCTATTCTTAATTGGTAAACGAACCGTGAATATTGTACTAATATTCTCTTGGGAAACAAAAGAAATAGTACCACCAGCGTGTTCTATAATTTTTCGAGAAATCGCTAACCCTAAACCAGTACCAGAACTTTTCGTCGTAAAATTTGGTACAAAGACAGAATGGATTTTATCTTCTGGAATACCACAACCGTTGTCTGTTACATGAATGATAACCGAATCGCCCAATTCTTCTTTGAGTTCTACCGTAATTACACCACGACGATCATCAGGAATAGCTTGAATCGCATTTTTAACAATATTATTTAATACACGTAAAATCTGTTTTCTATCTGCAAAAACAGAATAATCTTCATTTGGCATGTTCAAAGTCATGTCTACTTCATTATTATTACTAAACAAACTATAGACATTTTGAACCAATTCATTGATGATAATAAATTCGTTTTGCGCACTTGGCATTTTAGCAAAATTTGAAAACTCTGTTGCAATTCTAGCCAAACCATCCATTTGTTCGACCAAAGTAGTAGATACTCGTTTTAGCATCGGTCCAATTGCTTCTGGACGAGATTGATAAGCATGATTTAAGTATTGAATACTCAATTTCATTGGTGTCAGTGGATTTTTAATTTCATGCGCTACTTGTTTTGCCATTTCACGCCAAGCACCTTCCCGTTCGGAAGTAGCGAGCTTGCTGGCACTTCGTTCTAGTTCCACGAGCATTTTATTGTATTCATCAATTAAATCACCGATTTCATCTTTTGTTGCCCATTCTAAGGCTTCATTTTTTCGACCCAATTCTACGGCTCTCAACTTATCACGCAGTTGAGAAAGCGGTCGAGTAATAGAATTAGCGGTTAAGAATGCAGCGAAAAACGCAATAATTAATAAGGCAACGTAAACATTCAATAACGTACCAATAAATGCTGCAATATCTTCATTGAAGTCGCTCCGTTCCGAATAATAGGGCAACCCAAGAAAACCAACTAGTTCTTCTTTTTCATTTTTGACCGCTCGATAAGCAACATTAAACGCCAAATCTCCAATAGATTCTAGTTCCGTGAATGAGGTTACTTCGGTTTGCATCATCGAATAATAGGCTTTGGGCGCCATCTGTTGCGCAAGCAAGCCTTTATTGAAAACCTCTGGCTGCGAAGAAGTAACTAATACACCTTTTGTATCAAAAAAGTTAACATCCAAACGGTGAATTTTAGACAATGCTTCTATATCTAATAAGTAAGTAGAATCCTTGGCATTCACTTTCATCCAATAATCCACCGAGCCGATGACACCTCTTGCTTTACGAGTTAATCTCGAAGAGTGATACTCATCAGAGTCAGCCCTGAAGTAGAAGAAAGTCACTAATCCAATAGTAAAGAATGTAATAATAATAAGGGCAATAACGGATGTTTGAATTCTATTTCGCAATGATGGTTGTGGTGAAAATACGAGTACGTTTGGCATCAAACCAACTACTCTATTTATAGTAACAACAATTAGTATCAAGAATGATAAAAATGCAAAAATATAAGAGAATAAAGAGATTGGTCTAAGGTTCGTTGCTTCATCAATAGCAACGATAACGGTTTGCTCTTTATCTGCCTTATAAACTAAATAAGAACGGTCATCTTTACTGGTAAAATAATAGGATTTTATCTTTTCTGGTGGTGCAAATTCAAGGTTGAAAGGATATTTATTGCCTTTATCTTTATACTTTTCTCCATTTTTATAAATAGCAAAATCGTAATTAAGGCGACTATTACTAGATAAACTTCGGTCAGTTAATAACTCTGGATAAGCATTAGTCGCATCTACATCCCTCGGTGTATATTTTAAAATAATAGAACCTAAATTTCTATCATTATCTTGAATTTGTAATTGAGCGATGTAAGCATAATCTTCACTTTCTTCTTCATTCCAGAAAAATAGATTTTTGCTAACCGTTGAGTCGCTTTCTTCAATCATTTTCGCTAAATCCTTGAAACTAGCTTTTTCTCCTTTTCGACCTTTTCCTATTCTATTAAAAAAATGAAGCGACAAATCGTAGTTTTCTAATAAATAACTATTGTCTTTGTTGACGTCCTTAATCGCATCTTCGATAACGTATCGAGGAATGACAGGATTTGCAATATTTCTAACCACATCTTCTGTTAGAACTTGCATTTCTATACTGGAAAATTGTTTTTCAGCCTCTATATCTCGTTTAGTCACTACTCTCTCTGCAAATTCTATTCTGTTAACCCGTTCATTGTGATGATTGAAAAATAGAATAAGTCCTGCAACTAATATGGAATAAGTAAATAACCAAGCTCCAATCCACTGTAAGCTAGTAGTGTTTTGGTTAGCAAACCGTTCAAATAGTGCTATATAAAAGATAATAAAAAAGCTTAGAAGTAGAACATTTAAAGCTGCCCAGCCCATTAATGTTAGCACTAAAATAATAGCTAAGAATATTCCGCCAACTTTTAGTTTTGTAGCATTATTAATAACCGATTTAATAGAATTAGAGATAATCTTGTTAGAAAGTAGGAATAAACTTAATACTAATAGAAAAATAGAAATCAATCCTAAATAACTATAAGAGTCTAATTTGAAAATATTATCAAATTCTAATGTAATATTTGATTTTATAATTAAATCTCTAATAATATTATTGAACCACATAAAACTTAAAAAAATCACCCAATAACCAATAAAAACGATGAATTGTTGTTGACGAATATTATAATTTGTCGGTTGTTTGAGTGGAACTTTTAGAAAGAAAAAAGTCACTACCCACAATATCAATATACAATTAATCAGCAAACCCATAACGGAGCTGGATACAATAGGTGTGATAAATTCGTCACCTTGAAATAAGTCAATATTTGTAAAAATAGTGTCGTAAGGCTGCACAAGCGTGATATAACGGAGAATAAACAAGGAGACAGTCAAGAACAAAAAACCAAATAACGGAGAATGTTCTTCTGTAAAATCATTGGAAAGGAGACTAAGAAAACCGCAAAGAAAAATAAATCCTAAAATATAAAGCGTCATCAATGTCAGTATCATCGAATGGCTAGTGAATGAACTGGTATGTTGTAGATAACAAAGGATTTCATTTGTATTATTCCTAATCGGAAAATTATTATTCTTCTCCGTAACCCTTATTGATTTTGGAATAGAAGCCGTTAGTGCAAAATGGTCTTCGATATGTTCATTTTCAATATCGTATTGGTAATAAATCGGTATTAACCCAATCAGCGTAAAGGTATCTTTACTAATTTGTTTGGTTTCCTTTATCAATTCAAACCAACTATTATTAAACTTGACGAGCTTCATGGAACGTTTAGACGTTTCTCCAATTTCTTCTTTTACAGGAATAACCTTATTCGTAGACCAAAAGCGTAATTCTTTATTTTTGTAAATAAAAAGCGAATAATCCTCTTGATTAAGTGCTTTAAATGTTTTCCAATCGTCTTCATTGTATTGATTGCTAACTAGCCGCTGAAGTAGTGCATCATCTTTGAAGGTGTTGACGACTTTCTCTTCGCTGTCTTTAATATATTTTTCAATCTGCTCCACAAAGCCACTCAGGTCTTCACTCCGTTGATTAACGTTGTCCCAAAAAAAAGCAGTGGATAGCAAAAGAATAGCAATCCCTAGTATCGTATATTGTTGTATGGCTTTCATATAAGAAGCTTGTAAAATTCTTTGTTTGTTCTTGTTCAATAACTAAAACAACAGCATGTTATTCAGTTTGACGTAATTGATTACATAGTTGTCTTAAAACGTGATGTGTGGAAGGAAAAACTTTGTTTTAGCAGGTGTTTATTTAACATTTAATATTAAAGTTATTAAGAAGGGCTTAGAACTACAAATAAGCATTTTTTTAATAATTACTCAAATATAATAGAAATACCTTTATTTTATTCTTATTTATTTGATTATCAGTTTAATAAACTTCAATTTGTAGATTGTTCATTTAAATAGCTTTGCATCACATTAATAATTAAGTCTCTACTTTTTTGTAGATTGAAACGACTATACTACTTTTGAGTATAGTCGTTTTTTTATTTGTGTGAAGAGGAGAGAAGCGAGACGAGAGAACAGAGATTTCTAAATGGTCATAAAAATTAATTAAAATCTCTATTCTCATTCCTTATCTCTGTTCTAAAATAATAATTTTGATAATTACAACAAGAGGCATCGTTTTGCGAGCCATAAAATATTCTGAAACTAGCGTCATTTGCGATATCTACACGGAAACAATGGGTTTGCAATCCTACATTGTATCTGGCGTTCGCAAACGCAAAGCGAAGATTAGTGCGAGTTTGTTGCAAGTGATGTCGATTATCGAAATTGTCGCTTATCACAAAACGAATCGGGAACTCAATCGCATCACGGAAGTCAAACCTGCTTACGTTTACCAGCAAATGCCATTTGATGTGATTAAAGGTTCTGTTGGTTTATTTATGGCAGAATTGACGCAGAAAACCATCAAGGAACACGAAGAAAATAAACCATTATTTGATTTTTTGTACAACTCATTCACTGGGTTAGATAAAAGTGAAAACAGCGTTGCCAATTATCATATTGGCTTCATGGCGCAATTAGCGGATTTTTTAGGTTTTATGATTGACGATAACTTGAGTGAAAACATGCCTTATTTTGATGTGAAAGAAGGACAATTTCGCAGTAATCGAATTGCTAATCAAGATGGACTAGATTTGGAATTGAGTGAAGCGTTATTTGCATTTTGTCAATTGTCTTTAGAGGAGAATTATAAAGTTAAAATGAACAGAGAAGACCGAAGAGTAATCATTAAAAGTCTGATTCGATTTTATCAATATAGGATTGAGAATTTTAAAGAATTGAATTCATTTACGATTTTGCAGGAGATATTTTAAAAAATGATAGAACTTTCAGACTTTATATCGTTGGTTTATATTGTAATTGGCGTTTTAGTCATTCGCCAGATTTTTAAGAAAAATTTGTTTTTGCGTTGCACTAGTTGCAGGAGTTTTGGAACATTAAAAAATGTAAATGCATCGGATATCGAGATTGATAATTTCTTAACTGATGATGATTTAATCGATAGCGAACAAGTTCCTAAAAAAGTATTTTGGAATGATGAATTTTATAAATGCCGAAAGTGTGGGCAAGTGATGAAGGTGAAATAGTTTTTGAAATCGTTTTGCTAGCTTAAAAGTACCGTCGAATTTATTCGACTAGGTGAAGTGTATCATTTGCTCATAACGATTTTCACCTAGTCGACTAAAGTCAACAGTATTTTTTTACATGAGAATCTTACAATTGTTCCAATTATCTTCCATTACCATGCCTTTGTATTTTTTATAGAAACGGATAGCAGGCTCATTCCAGTCGACGACTTGCCATTTTATCATATTAACATCTTTTTCCTTTGCTACTTCAAACAAACGTTCAAAAAGCAATTCTCCAATTCCTTTTCTACGATGCTTTTCGCTCACTACGAAATCTTCTAAATACAGCATTCGACCTTTCCAAGTAGAATAAGTATTGTAATAAAGAATCATTCCGACGACTTCATTATCAATTTCTGCAACTT
Source organism: uncultured Saprospiraceae bacterium (assembly GCA_964564885.1). Lineage (GTDB taxonomy): Bacteria > Bacteroidota > Bacteroidia > Chitinophagales > Saprospiraceae > CAKZLL01. The sequence continues at coordinate 5,894 of CAZMEH010000343.1, forward strand.
GACATTCAAACCAATCGTTTTCAAAATTTGATTTATAATCCTCTAATGTTACCGTGACGGCATCAGGTTCTTTTTCGTGAATGGCTAACTCGAAGACCAAACCTCTGATGGCTTCAACGTCTGAAAAGGTAGCTTTTCTAATTTTGATATTTTGCATATTATAAATAATTAAATTTACGTGTTGTAACGTTTTGTAGTAAAATGCAAAGAAACCATTTCATGGTTGCTCTGCATTTTGTGTAACATTCGTTATCTAAGTTTATATAAGTATTCAGATTTAAGATACTTTTGTAGTAAGAATAACTAGACGTTAGCCGTTTCCAAAAGGAACTTGTTTAAGAACTCATGCTTAAGTTATTGATAAATAATTGATTTAGAAGACGATACCGACAGCTATCGGGACATTTTCATTACCGTCCCAAACCCTCGGGACGGTAATGAAAATAGCTGAAGTATTGGAATTCTACTCACGAGGCTCGACCGAGTAATATCAATGATTTGTCAAGAGATTAGCAATGAATCTTTAAAAAAGTTCGATCTAATATCTTTTAAAATAGCAAATTTAATGAGCTTCCTAGTCAAAAACTAAGAAAAACATATCTTTACAGATATAAAATCAAAAAGGTGTTGACTAAATTAGCAAATAGAAATCGCATTTAAAATATTGTTATTTGCGAAAGGTGCAAGGTATAAGGAATAGCCAGATTGATAGCAAAGACCATAAAAAACTAAAAAGAAGTGATAAAGTAATTGTTCCTCACGACAATTTAAAAAATATCACGACGCATTAGCATACTCATACGTTAGAGGAATATAAAACGGTAAGGGTGTATGAAATCAAAGGAAGAAAATCAAATGGAGATATCGATAGTAGTTCCGATTTATAATGAAGGATTAATTATTCCTGAATTGCACAGGCGATTGGCAGCAGCAGCAGCACAAGTTTCTGATGACTACGAGCTGATTTTTGTGAATGATGGAAGTAAGGACAATTCTCTGGCAGAGCTGAAAAAATTGGCGGAGCAATTTCCAAAAGTTCGCTATTTTAGTTTTAGTAGAAATTTTGGTCATCAGGTGGCGGTTAGTGCAGGACTAGACCATACTTCGGGTAATGTTGTTGTTATCATAGATGGCGATTTGCAAGATCCGCCAGAGCTGATTCCTGAATTATACAAAAAATACAAAGAAGGTTTTCAAGTGGTTTATGCCAAGCGCAAAAACCGTGATGGAGAATCGTTCTTTAAGAAGTTTACTGCCAAAATGTTTTATAGAACATTGGCAAGTATCACTTCTATTGACATTCCATTGGATACAGGAGATTACCGATTGATGGATAAAATAGTGGTCGATAATCTGAAAAAAATGCCAGAGCGACACAAGTTTCTCAGAGGTCAAATTGCTTGGATTGGTTTTGAACAAACTTTTGTTCACTTTGACCGAGATAAGCGAATGCATGGCGAAACGGGTTATACGATAAAGAAAATGTTTCAATTTGCGTTGGATGGCATTACTGCTTTTTCGGTCGCACCACTTCGTTTTGTCACTTGGGCAGGCTTTACGGTTTCTTTTATCGCTTTTTTGGTCATTTTTTATGCACTTTATTCTAAATTTGTGCTGGATCAAGTCGTTGACGGTTGGACTTCTATGATAATGAGCGTCATGTTCATCGGCGGTGTTCAGCTAATTGCTATTGGAATTATCGGAGAATATTTAAGTCGAATTAATACGGATGTTAAAAGTCGTCCATTATATATTATGGCGGAAACGTCTGATGAGAAATAGAAAAGGGTTGACGGTCGCTTTGCTGGCGGAACACTAACTTTTTTTACTTGTTCTAACGTTCTAGAGTGATACAGCAAAATTTGCTATCAGCGTTTTTTAGAACGCTGTATTCTATAAGATTTAAAAATCAAATTAAAATAATAATGAAAAAACTAATTTTACTTTTATTACCATTTGTGTTATTGTGGACAGGTTGTACTGACCAATTCGACAAAGATGAAGACTTAATCTTAGAATATTTAGAAACGAATAATCTAACGGCGGAACGTACAGAAAATGGGATATACTATATTATAGACGTAGAAGGAACGGGCGATCATCCAACGATTAACGATGAAGTCGAAGTTCACTATGAAGGTTATCTCTTAGATGGTTCTATTTTTGATTCATCAATTGCAAGAAATGAAACTTCCACATTTCCATTAAGAAATGTTATTGTAGGTTGGCAACTAGCTATTCCATTATTAAAAGAAGGAGGTAAAGGAAAATTCCTGATTCCATCTATTCATGCTTACGGTAGTAGAGGTAGCGGTAGTATTCCTGGTAATACTGTTTTAATTTTTGATGTAGAGTTATTTGAAATAAAATAAAGGAATTTTAGAGCGTGATAATGTGCGACTGTATGAACGCTAATATAAGTTTTCACACAATCGCATATTCACGCCTTCACAGAATCGCACAATCTTATGAATTTAGACTTAACTGGAAAAAACGCATTCGTTGGTGGTAGTAGCAAAGGCATCGGAAAAGCAATTGCGCAGAAACTAGCAGAACTTGGTGCAAATATTATCTTGACCGCACGAGGGGAGGAAGATTTAGAAGCTGCCATTGCAGATTTAGATACTTCAAAAAATCAGTTTCATAGCTATGTCGTTTTAGATTTTTCCGATAGAGAAAGTATTAGAACGGCGATTGAAAAAATAACGAAGAGCTTGAACATTCATATTTTAATCAATAATACAGGCGGACCAGCCGCAGGATTATTGAGTAGCGTAACGGATGAGCAATTTCTTGGCGCATTAAATAATCATTTGCTTTGTAATCATATCTTGTCACAAAGTGTTTTGGCTGGAATGAAAGAAGAAGGCTACGGACGTATTATTAATATTATTTCAACGTCAGTAAAAGAGCCAATTCCAAAACTGGGTGTTTCTAATACAACAAGAGGCGCAGTAGCGAGTTGGGCAAAAACTTTGTCAAATGAAGTGGCAGCTGATGGAATTACGGTAAATAACGTTTTGCCAGGTTATACTGAAACAGGACGATTGAAATATATCATAGAAAGTAGAGCCAAAGCTCAAAATGTTCCAGAGCAAACCATCGTAGAGAATATGAAAAAAACGGTTCCTGCTGCTCGTTTTGCTAAACCAGAAGAAGTAGCTAATGTTGCGGCATTTTTGGCGTCGCCTGCTGCAGGTTATGTCAATGGTGTTAGTATTGCGGTTGATGGCGGTAGAATGAAAAGCATTTAAATTAAATAAGAATGGTGTTTTTTCCCGCAAAGGGCGCAAAGGTTTCGCAAAGTAACGCAAAGGGAAATATTAGCTTATCGGACTTTGCGAAACTTTTGCGTCCTCTGCGGAAAAACACACTACAAACTACTTTTTAAAGCCACAATCCGATTATAAGCCGCATCAATCTGCTCTTCTGTAATCTTCCCTTCTTTGAGTAGTTTTTTAATAATGTTAATAGCTTTCGGCACAATCTCACTATCATAAGCCTTTGGCGAATTATTAGAAAACATTAGCATATCAACGCCAGCATTCAACGCCTTTTCAATCGCTAATTCTAATTCAAAGTTATCTGCAATTGCGCCCATGTGCAGATCATCCGAAATAATAAAACCATCATATTTCAAATCTTGACGCAAAATATCGTAAGTAATACTTTTAGAAAGTGTTGCAGGAAAATTCTTGTCTAGTTTCGCATTAAAAACATGGGCTGTCATAATCGCTTGAATATTTTTTTGCTCAATCAAATTCTTATAAGGCAGTAATTCGTTTTCTGTCCAAGTGTCAGTTACATCTGTAAAGCCCTTGTGCGAATCAGTTTTTGCGCTACCATGTCCAGGGAAATGTTTGAGTGAACAAATTACTTTTTGGCTAGCATGGGCTTTAATAACTTCCGCCGCATGAGCCGTAACTTTATCAACATTTGCAGAAAAACTACGTTCGATTCCGCCAATCACAGGACAATCAGGGTTGACATTTACATCAACAACAGGCGCAAAATTGAAATTGATGTGATGAGATTTTAGTAATTCAGCGGTTTTTAACGAATAATAATAAGTACTATCCAAATTATCTAACTTGCCAAGTACCTGAGCAGATGGAATTTTGGGAGGGAAACCATATTTTGGCGAAAGCCGACTCACCAAACCACCTTCTTGATCAATACCTATCAACAAATTATCAGTAGACAATTCCTGTAAATCTTGATTGAGTTGTTGAAGTTGCGCTGAATTTTTAATATTTCTCGTTTGTTTTCTTTTAGATGGTAAATCCACACTATACAATACAACGCCGCCTAGATAATATTTTTGAACATCTCTAGCAATATGCTTGTTCTGATTTAAAGTCAAACCTCTGAAACCAATCATTAGCATCTGACCAATTTTTAGATTTAATAAAGAATCTGGATTTTCTGATTCTTTTTGCTCATTCTTATTGACATTAGAAGCCTTATTGTTATTTTCGCAGCCAAGTGCGGCACTAAGAAAAAAAACAGCGAGGAAACAACGTAAAAAATATAGTTTTACTGAAAAAGAGATTGACATAGCATCTTGTTTATATGTGAAATAATATTATATAATGTTTATTTTGAATCAAAATGAAACTTTTTACGAAAGTGATGAAAAAGTTAAGAAACTTTTAAGAAAAAAGATATTGATTCTATTCAGGATGAGAATGTACATATTTTTTTATAAAATTTTAACTTTAACGAAATTTCAGATATAATGTTCTGAAGTAATTTAAAAAGTTAAAATTTTATTTCACTTTCGCAGTGAATATAGATACGTAACATTTTATTAAGACAAAGTCTAAATAGCTTTAAAGTCAAACGCAAAGTTGGTATACTAACATTTAGGTTATATTTTTGCGCTGACTTAGAAGTGACAGATGTTAAAAACTGTTAAATTTCAACTAAGTTCGTTCAGGAAATTGGGTTTATATTTAAACATCAATTCGAATTTTTGAGCACTACAAAGAAAGTATATTCTCTAATATATAATAATAAGAGAAAATCATGATGAAGGGCTTCTCTATATCAAAATGGGTTTTTATCCTTTTATTACTACCATTCGGATTCAATGCGCAAGCACAATCGGATGGAGCTGCCTTATTTAAGAACAACTGTGCATCTTGTCACAATAAGAACATGAAGTCCAAATCTACTGGACCTGCTCTTGGTGGAGTTCAAGAACGTTGGGAAGATCAAGGTTTGCTGTATTCTTGGATTAGAAATTCACAAGCGGTCATCGCTACGGGCGACGCTTATGCAGTGGCATTATACAACGAATATGATAAAGCTGTAATGACTTCATTCCCTCGATTGACGGATGAAGATATTGATGCTTTATTAGCTTACGTTGATACAAAGTACAATGAAGTACCCGTTGTTGCTACAACTGGTGTGGTAGGAACTTCTGAAACAGGCGGCGGCGGCACAAGTAACGGTCAATATTACTTATTGATGATTGCTTTAGTTGCTTTAGCACTTATCTTGGCACGTATCGTTGCTAACTTGAGCTACATTCAGCAAGTTAAAGCAGGAAATGCGCCAGCAGAACGTCCAACACTTCTTAAAATACTATCTAACACAACATTGGTTGTCTTAGTTATTTTCTTGGCAGTCGTATTCGGAGCATACAAAACAGTAAACAATGCGATTGACTTAGGTCGTCAGCAAGGATATGCACCTACACAGCCAATTAACTTCTCGCACAAAATCCATGCAGGCATTCAAGAAATTGATTGTCAATATTGCCACGACGGTGCAAGAAGAAGTAAGCACGCTGCTATCCCAGGTTTAAATACTTGTATGAATTGTCATAAAGCGGTACAAGGTGAAACAGAAACAGCAAAAACTGAAATTGGTAAAATTTACACAGCTGCTGGTTATGATCTTGCTACACAAACTTATAGTAAGGAACCACAAGGTATTGAATGGGTAAGAATTCACAATTTACCTGACCATGTTTACTTCAATCACGCTCAGCACGTAGTAGCTGGTGGCGTTGAATGTCAAACTTGTCACGGTGAAGTTGAAAAAATGTCTGTTCTTGAACAAGCATCTCCATTGTCAATGGGTTGGTGTGTGAATTGTCACCGTCAAACAGAAGTCAACTTTAAAGGTAATGACTACTATAAGACTTGGGACACTTACCATGCTGATTTGAAAAACGGTGACATGGACAAGGTTACTGTTGAAGATGTTGGTGGTTTAGAATGTCAAAAATGTCACTATTAAGAGTTGACAAAATTCAATTAGCAATACGTATTTAATACGTGTTGCTAATTGTTTGAATTAAAAAAATTACGATAATAAAATTTTTAGGCAGAAAACGGACTGTTAACTGCTATTGAAAATATTGCTTAATATATATCTTATGAAAAAACAAGCAAATAATGTATGGGTTGGTGTTGAGGATCTTAGCAATGATGCTAGCTTCCTTGCTAGTGCCAAACAAGAGTTCTTCGAACTTCCTGTTATTGATGCTTTATCAAAAGATTCGGAAGTAATAGAAGAATCAACTAAGGGCTCAAACCGTCGTGACTTTCTGAAATATATGGGTTTCGGTATAGGTGCTGCGACCATTGCTGCTAGTTGTGAGATTCCAGTTCGTAAAGCTATTCCATATGTAACGAAGCCAGATAGCGTCGTTCCAGGTGTTGCTAATTACTACGCATCTTCTTATGTAAGAGGTGGTGATTACTGTTCTATTCTAGTGAAAACTCGTGAAGGTCGTCCAATTAAGATAGAAGGTAATACTATGTCTTCTGTTACTAAAGGTGGTACAAGTGCGAGAGTTCAAGCATCTGTTCTTGATTTATATGATACGGCACGTATTAAAGAACCTAAATCAGGTACTAAAAATACTTGGGTTGCTTTAGATACTGCATTAGCTGCGGAATTAAAGCCAACTGCAAATATCCGTATCGTTACCAATACTATCATAAGCCCATCTTTAAAGAAAGCAATCGCTGACTTTACTACGGCTTATCCAAATACAAAAGTTGTTACTTACGATGCAGTTTCTGTATCAGGTATGCTAGATGCAAATCAAGCAACATTCGGTCAAAGAGTTGTTCCAAATTATCATTTTGACAAATCAGAAGTGATTGTTAGTTTCAATGCTGATTTCTTAGGAACGTGGATTTCTCCAATCGAATATGCTGCTGGTTATGCTAAAGGTCGTAAGATAGTAGATAACAGCAATCCTAAAATGTCAAGACATTATCAGCTGGAAAGCTATATGTCAATGACAGGTTCTAATGCTGATCACAGGGTTTTAGTGAAACCGTCTGAGCAAGGTGCTGCTATTTTAGCATTGCACAATGCAATTGCTTCAAAAGCAGGTGCATCAGCATCAGGTTCTCCTAAAATAAATGCTAAGGCTCAGAAAGCAATTACTGTAATTGCAGAAGACCTTTGGGCAGCAAAAGGAAAATCATTAGTTATTTCTGCTTCTAATGATATAAACGAGCAAACAGTCGTTAACGCGATTAATAATATGTTGGGCAATTACGGTGCAACTATTGATTTTGGTGCGTATTCGAACCAACGTCAAGGAGATGACAAAACAATAGCTCAATTAGTTAAAGATATGAACGCTGGTTCTGTTGACGCTGTAATGGTTTACGGTGATGCAAATCCAGTTTATGACTTATCAAATGGTGTGCAATTCGCAGCAGGTTTGAAAAAAGTAGGTACTTCTGTCTCTATGAGCGGAATGCCAAACGAAACTTCGACTGCTTGTAAATATGCTGCACCAGACCATCACTTTTTAGAAACATGGGGCGATGCTGAACCTAAAAATGGTCAGTACGCATTGGTTCAACCAACGATTAGTCCTTTGTTTAATACTCGTTCTGCAATTACTTCTTTCTTGACTTGGGCAGGAAGCGACGCTGTAAAAGGTGAAGCAGTTGTTCTTGAAGCAGCAACTGATAGCACAGCTGTTGTAACGGAAATGGAAGAAAAAGTTAGTCCAGAATATGATTATATCATGTCTAACTGGCAGGCGAACGTTTTCTCTAAGCAATCTGATTTTTCTACATTTAGAGCATTTTGGGATAGTTCACTACATGACGGTATAGTAAATATCGATTTAAGTAGTACTGCTTCATTCTCTGGCGATGTAGCTGCTGCGGCAGGAAAAATCAAAAATGCTGCTGGCGGTGACGGTTTAGAAGTTGCTTTTTACGAAAGTATCAATGTTGGTGTAGGTCAACATGCAAACAATCCTTGGTTACAAGAAATGCCTGATCCTGTCACTCGTACAGTTTGGGATAACATGCTTTGTATTCCACTTGGTTTGAATGATAGCACTAGTAATTATGCAAGTTTAAACGACTTGAAAGATGGTGATAAAGCGACCTTGACAATCGGTAAATCAGAAGTTGAAGTTGTCGTTGTTCGTATGTTCGGTATGGCCGAAAATACAGTTGCAATTGCTTTGGGTTATGGTAAGACAGAAGGTGGTTATGTAGAAAGAGGAACTGGTGTTAATATGTTTCCATACACAGGAAATAAGTATTATGCAACTGGCGCTTCACTTTCTACAAAAACAGGAAAAGATAACGATTTTGCTTGCGTTCAGCATCACCATACAATGGGATTAGCTGCTGAAAAAGAAGGCGAAAAAGCTTTTAATATAGATGAAGAAATCTTGGCTTACCAAGGTTCATTAACAGAACGTTCTGTTATTCATACTTCAACTACAGATACACTTAAGGCTGATGTCGATACTTTAGTTGCACAACGTGCACACTTTGCGGACTTAAACAGCTATACACTTTATAGTGGTCACCAAGACGTATATAGTCAAGGTCATCACTGGGGCATGACAGTTGATTTATCGTCTTGTATTGGTTGTGGTGCTTGTCAAGTTGCTTGTATGGCAGAAAACAACGTTCCTGTTGTTGGAAAACATGAAGTAAGTATTCATCACGAAATGCCTTGGATTAGAATTGACCGTTATTACTATGGTGATGCGGAAAATCCAAATGTCGTTTATCAACCAATGATGTGTCAGCACTGTGATAATGCTCCTTGTGAGAATGTTTGTCCTGTTGCAGCAACGAATCATAGTTCTGAAGGTTTAAACCAGATGACTTATAACCGTTGTATTGGTACTCGTTACTGTGCCAATAACTGTCCTTATAAAGTTCGTCGTTTCAACTGGTTAGATTATACAACTGCTGATTTATTCCCATGGAATGAGCCAACATTGAAAGGTGAAGAAGTACCATTTGGTGCAGATCACTTAACTCGTATGGTTTTAAATCCAGATGTAACGGTTCGTTCAAGAGGTGTTATCGAGAAATGTAGCTTCTGTGTTCAAAGAATTCAGGAAACTAAATTAACGGCTAAGGTTGAGACTCGTAAGTTGAGAGATGGCGAATTGAAAACAGCTTGTCAAACAGCTTGTCCAACTAGTGCAATTGAATTTGGTGATACAAACCAGAAAAACAGTAGAGTATCTAAGTCTATGAAAAATACTCGTAATTACCGAGTATTGGAAGAGGTAAATACTGATGCTTCTGTTGGTTACTTGATGAAAGTAATTAATACAAATGAAAAATTGGTTAGTTCAGCTGTGAAGAATTTGCATAGTGAAGCTAATCATAAAGATGCTTCTCACGGAGATGCACACTAAGGAAATTACGAATTACGAATTTACGAATTAGGAATATCTAATGTTCAAGATTTTTTGTTTGAAATTTAGAATTATATAAGAATTGTAATTATCAATTGTCAATTGGCAATTGTCAATTTTACTTAAAATATAAATTGCTATGTCTGCAATTGTTTCAAAAGTAAGAGAAACCTTAATCGAAGGGAACAAAAGTTACCATGATATCACGGAAGATATTTGTTCACCAACGGAGAAACTGCCAAACATGTATTGGCTTTTTGCGCTGTTGTTGTCTGTAATACTACTGACCTTTGGAGTTTTCTGTATATTATACACCGTCTGGATGGGTATTGGAGTCTGGAATCTTAACCGTACTATTGGTTGGGGCTGGGATATCACGAACTTCGTTTGGTGGATTGGTATTGGTCACGCAGGTACTTTGATTTCCGCAATTCTGTTGCTTTTTCGTCAGAAATGGCGTACCGGTGTAAACCGTGCAGCAGAAGCAATGACTATTTTCGCCGTAATGTGTGCTGGATTATTTCCATTAATACACATGGGACGTATTTGGTTAGCACCATTTATCTTTCCTTATCCAAACACACGTGGACCACTTTGGGTTAACTTTAACTCTCCACTACTTTGGGATGTATTCGCAATTTCTACTTATTTGACGGTATCAGTATTATTCTGGTATACCGGTCTTATTCCAGATTTTGCTACAATCCGTGACCGTGCGACTGGTATTCGTAAGACCATCTATAATTTCCTTTCATTTGGTTGGACAGGTGCAGCAAAGCACTGGCAACGTTGGGAAACTATCTCTTTGGTTCTTGCAGGTTTAGCAACGCCATTAGTACTTTCAGTACACACGATTGTATCTTTTGATTTCGCAACATCAGTTATACCAGGTTGGCATACAACGATTTTCCCTCCTTACTTCGTAGCAGGTGCGGTATTTTCTGGTTTTGCAATGGTATTGACATTGATGTTAATCGTAAGAAAATTATTAAAATTAGAAGACTATATTACATTACAACACATTGAGTCAATGAACAAGGTAATTGTTTTGACTGGTTCAATCGTAGGTGTAGCGTATTTGACAGAGTTATTCATCGCATGGTATTCTGGATATATTTATGAGCAATTTGCTTTTTATAATCGTGCATTTGGTGTTTATTGGTGGTCATACTTCGGTATGATGTTCTGTAACGTTGTTTCTCCTCAGATTTTCTGGAGTAAGAAATTACGTAGAAACATTACAGTTACCTTCTTTATGTCAATCATTATCAACATCGGTATGTGGTTTGAGCGTTTTGTAATTATTGCAACTACATTAGCTCGTGATTATTTACCGTCAAGTTGGAGTTATTATGTTCCATCTTGGGTTGAGATAGGTGTGTTCATTGGTACATTCGGATTATTTTTCACATTATTCCTAATCTTTACTCGTGTTGCACCAGTAATTGCAATTGCAGAGGTTAAGAGTATTTTGAAAACATCTGGAAATCAATATACCGGCGAAAACGCAAACAAAACTTGGAAACAATACCAAGCGGAGAAAGAAGAAGTTAACGCTTAGTAATTTTAGATACTAGGTTGAAATCAACATTTGCAAAAAAAATAGTTTCAGTGTTTTAATGAAGCCATCTGGCAATGAAATAATGAAACCATGAAAATAAAACTATAATGGCAAAAGAAAATAAAAATGTTCTTTATGGTCTATATGACGATGACGAATTATTATTGGATGCTGTGAAAGTAGCAAACGACAAGCGCTTGGATATAATGGATGTTTTCACGCCATTTCCAGTGCATGGACTTGACCCATTATTAGGTTTGAGTGATTCTCGCTTACATCAAGCAGGCTTTGTTTATGGTGCTTTAGGTACTCTAACTGCTTTCGGTGTAATGACTTGGGTATTTACTCGTGATTGGCCTATTATATTTGCTGGTAAGCCATATTTTTCTGCACCGGCTTTCATTCCAATTACATTTGAGCTAACAGTATTGTTTGCTGCAATCGGAATGGTAGTTACATTTTATGTAATTAATGGCTTAGGTCCCGGCGTTACTAATACTTACATCGACAAGCGTACGACGGATGATAAATTCAGTATCGTATTTGATGTAACGAATAGTTCTGACGCTCAGAAAACTAAGATAGAATCTTTCTTTGCAGGAACAGGGGCATCAGAAGTAATTACGAAAGCTATTTAGGAAATTAGTCCCGATAGCTCGGGATGGTTATTTGTTATTGGTGATTAGTCAAATGTTTGCCAAAACAAATACTAAGTTTAATTTCTCTAAATTTTTATAAGATATTTTTTGTGTTAAAAAGTTATTTAAAATAGTTAGATGTGGTTTGTTCAAAAAAACAATCAATCACTAATAAATAACTAATAACCAACGACAATGAAAAAATTAAATACTCTTTTTGCAATAGCTTTAGTAGCATTAATCATAGCAAGCTGTGGTTCTGCTGGTGGCGAATTCACAGGTAGCGAGTACATGCCAGATATGGCACACTCGATTGCTTATGAAGCCAATACTAATAACTATTATAGCTTTAATAGAAGACATACTGAAGAGGCTGATTATCTTAAAATGATTCAACCTCGTAAGCCTGTTACTAATACTATTCCTCGTGGATATGCTGGTTATACAAGTGACGCAGTACTTTGGGAAAGTAGACAGGAAGCTATGAAAGGTTTGCCTATGAATGGTTCTATGCCTTATTATTATGAAAATACAGAGGAGGATAGAACTAGAGCAACTGCTGAAATTATGGGAAATCCTTTTCCATTAACAGAAAAAGGTTTAGACAAAGGTAAAGAACTTTACAATGTTTATTGTGGAATTTGTCATGGTGAAAAAGGTGATGGTAACGGTTATTTAGTAGCAGATAAGACTAAAGACGGTCAAGCTAAATATGCCTATCCTAATCAACCTTCTGTTTTAATCAATGATGAGTATAAGGCATCTAACGAAGGACGTTTTTATCATGTTATTATGCACGGTAAAAATGTAATGGGTGCTTATAAAGATAAATTAAGCTTTGAAGAGCGTTGGCAAGTAATTCACTACATCCGTAGTTTACAGTTTGGTGATGAATACAAACCAAAAGCTTACACGGTTGCATTTGACTCTTCTACTGTTTCAGAAGCAATTACAGAAGCATTAGAATCTGGAAATGCTTCTAGCAGCGCATTAGAATTTAAAAATGTAGCATTTACTACGGGTTCTTCAGAATTGATTGCAACTTCAAGAGAAGAGTTAGACATTTTGGTATCTATTTTGTTAGATAATGAGAATGTTAAAATCCAAATTAACGGACATACTGATAATGTTGGTGATGCAACAAAGAATCAGAAATTGTCTAAAGAAAGAGCAAAAGCTGTTTATACATATTTAGTAGATAAAGGAGTTAATGGTGAAAATATAAGCTTTAAAGGATATGGAGATACTAATCCTAAAGCTGACAATGACACGGACTCTGGAAGAGCACAAAATAGAAGAACAGATATTACTGTTATTGGTGAATAATTATTAGTATTGACAAAACTTAGAGACCTTAATATTTATAAGGTTTTTGAAAGTATATTTTCAGAAAAATCATAATTCTGATACAATGAATCAAAAATTTGTATTTACAGGTAGAGAAAAAATGGTTACGTTCATCATGATGGGCATAGGTATTGTATCTGCTGTAATAGGTCTTTTTTTAGGCTATGGTGGCGAAAATGGCGATGTATTTACACAGCACCGTTTTTGGACAAATATGTTAAATAATAGTACTTTCTTTTTAGGAATTGCGTTATTAGCATTCGTCTTAATGTGTGGATTTGTCACTGCTTACAGTGGCTGGTTTGTTGTTTTTAAAAGAGTGATGGAAGCAATGGCAACATTTATTCCAATAGGAGGTCTTTTAGTACTAATAGTAGTATTAACAGGTGTTTTTGGAGTTCATGATATTTACTTTTGGACAGATCCTCACCTAGTTGATCCAACAGATGCTCATTATGATGAATTAATTCACAAGAAATCTGCGCTGTTAAATTCAACAGGGTTTATTGCTTGTACTATTATATTTGTTGCAATTTGGACATTCTTTGCTATGAAGCTTAGAACGATCTCAATAGCAGAAGATAATGATCCTGATGCAGGACTTAAGTGGTATAAAAAATCAAAGGTTTGGTCTGCTGCGTTCTTACCAATTGGTGCATTTTCAAGTGCATTTGCAATTTGGTATTGGTTGATGTCAACAGAACCTCACTGGTATAGTACAATGTATGCTTGGTACGCAACATCTAGTTGGATGGTGAGTGCTATTGCAGCAATTATTGTTATACTATATTATTTAAAATCAAAAGGATATTATGAACAAGTGTTAGTAACACATTTTCATGATTTAGGTAAGTTCTTATTTGGTTTTAGTATTTTTTGGACTTATTTATGGTTTTCTCAGTATATGTTGATTTGGTATGCAAATATTGGTGAAGAAACAGTACACTTCCTAAATCAAATTCAGAATTTTCCTGCATTGTTTTATGGTTTGTTAATCGTAAACTTCGGAATGCCATTGATAATATTAATGCGTAACGATACAAAGTGGAAAAGTGGTTCTTTGATTTTTATGTGTGTTCTGATTTTGGTAGGTCACTGGTTAGACTTCTATATGATGGCAAAAACGGGTGTTTATTATGAATTAAATCATCATATGCACATTGAACCAGAATTTATGATGGGATTCAATTTTCCTGGATTGACTGAAGTGGGAACAATGATTGGGTTTTTAGGGTTATTTATTTTTGTAGTGTTTTCATCATTAGGGAAAGCTAATCTGGTACCTACTAATGATCCATTCCTTGGAGAAACGTTAACTCATCAAGGTGGTCCTTTGGGTCCGGAAATGCATCATCATTAATTTTCATTAAGCTTGGGTTATTTAGAGTATATCTAAATAACTTAAATAATGGCCTTTTAGATAATCATTCAAAAAAATTATTTGTTCTTTCGTTATAGTTATTAAAAGAACATTCTAAAATATTTTGTAATGGGAATGGTAGGAATTGTAGTGATTACATTGGTATTGTTAGGTGTAATCGTAGTCCAAATAGGTAAACTAATAGAGCTGTCTGCTTCTATTCGAGGCGGAGATGAAGCACGATTAGAAGGAAACAACACTACTGGTCTACTATTAGCAGGTTTTGGCGTTGTCTTCGTATTTGCAACGGTTTATTCAGCATGGTTCTATAAAGACTGGATGTTTGGATATGGTATTGGACTAGAAAGCGCATCTGAAAATGGTGGCTTATTAGACGAAGCATTTAACATTACGTTAATATTTACAGGGATTGTCTTTGTTTTGACACAACTAGTTCTATTCTTTTATAGTTGGAAATACAGAGAAACGAAAACTAGTAAAGCTGAATTTATTTCTCATGATAACAAATTAGAAGTAATTTGGACCGTAATTCCTGCTGTTGTTATGACTTTCTTAGTTGTTCAAGGTTTGAACACATGGAATATAGTTATGGCAGATGTAAGCAAGGAAGATATTGCGGTCTTAGTTCCAACTAACGAGAACGAGTACATTGAAATCGAAGCAAACGCTTATCAATGGGCTTGGCAACTTCGTTATCCTGGAGCTGATGGCTTGTTAGGTGAAACCTACTACAGAGACATTGACCCTGCGGCTAATCCATTTGGTCAAAACTGGGAGGATGCTAAGAGTTTAGATGATTTCTATGCAAATGAAATCGTCTTACCAAAAGGTGGAAAGGTAAGAGTACGTATTACAGCAAGAGATGTATTACACAATTTCTTTTTACCGCACTTCCGTTTGAAAATGGATGCAGTACCAGGTATGCCAACATACTTTGTATTTACACCAAAATACACAACGGCTGAATATAGAATGTTGTTGAAAGACAATCCAAACTATAATTTACCATCGGATCCGAAAGATCCAACTAGTCCACCTCGCTGGGAAGTATTCGATTACGAATTAGCTTGTGCGGAGTTGTGTGGTAAAGGTCACTACTCTATGAGGAAGACTGTAAGAATTGTAACAGTTGGCGAATATGAAGCTTGGTTGAAAGAACAGCCATCTTACTATGAGTCAAATATAAGAGGTAAAGCAACTGACCCGTTTTTAAGTACTTACATAGAAGAGGAAGTACCTGAGTCAAACGGTGATGAAATATAAAATACAACAGTAACAAAATAATATTGTTATTGCCCTAGTTAGTTAAGAAAACCTATTTTGGAAAGTTATTGCTGATATAGCGAACTTATAAACGTTATTTATCATGGCGGAGATTAAAACATCAGAAGATTTACAATTAGATATTCATCACGATCATGATGATCACGGTCATGACGATCATGATCATCACGGTGATAAGTATCAGTCATCTTTTGTAACTAGATATTTCTTTAGTTTAGACCACAAGACTATTGCTAAACAATTCCTGTTTACAGGAATGTTCTGGGCAGTAATTGGGGCATTAATGTCATTGGTCTTCCGTTACCAATTGGGATTTCCTGAAGCTGATATGGCTTGGTTAAGACCATTTTTAGGTAAATGGATTTTAGTAGAAAACGGAATGGGTTCATTGGATCCACAATTCTACTATGCGCTCGTCACGATGCACGGGACAATACTTGTCTTCTTCGTGTTGACGGCAGGTTTAAGTGGTACATTTAGTAATCTACTTATCCCGTTGCAGTTAGGTGCAAGAGACATGGCATCGCCATTATTGAATATGTTATCTTACTGGTTCTTCTTTTTAGCAGGAGTAGTAATGTTTATTTCATTATTCATTAGTACCGGTCCGTTCTCTGGTGGTTGGGTAGCTTATCCTCCGCTTAGTGCGCTGCCGCAGGCTTCGTCTGGTTCGGGAACAGGTATGACATTATGGACGTTTAGTTTGATATTATTCGTTATTTCCATATTGCTTGGCGGTGTTAACTACATCACAACAGTATTGAATTTACGTACTAAAGGAATGACTATGTGGAGAATGCCATTGACAATTTGGGCATTTTTCGTAACGGCTATTTTAGGTCTTTTATCATTCCCTGTATTGTTTTCTGCTTTTATGTTGATGATTTTTGACAGAAGTATGGGAACGAGTTTCTACTTGAGTGAAATTTTCATTGGAGGAGCACCATTAGATAATGTTGGTGGTAGTCCGATTTTGTATCAACACTTGTTCTGGTTCTTGGGTCACCCAGAGGTATATATAATTATACTTCCTGCGATGGGACTTGTATCCGAAGTGATGGCAGTTCATGCACGTAAACCGGTCTTTGGTTACAAAGCGATGGTATTTTCAATCTTAGCGATTGGTTTCTTATCGTTTATCGTATGGGCTCACCACATGTTTATGTCAGGTGTTAATCCATTCATATCGAATATTTTCGTAATCTTTACACTGATTATCGCTGTACCATCAGCAGTAAAGGTGTTTAACTGGATTGCGACATTATATGGAGGTAATTTAAGATTGAATACACCGATGTTGTTTAGTATTGGTTTCGTATCAATGTTTATCTCTGGTGGTTTGACGGGTATCTTCTTGGGTAACTCTGCGATTGATATCATGTTACACGATACTTATTTTGTTGTAGCTCACTTCCATATTGTAATGGGTGTTGCGGCATTCTTCGGGATGTTTTCAGGTATCTATC
This sequence comes from uncultured Saprospiraceae bacterium, assembly GCA_964564885.1. GTDB lineage: Bacteria > Bacteroidota > Bacteroidia > Chitinophagales > Saprospiraceae > CAKZLL01. The sequence continues at coordinate 23,235 of CAZMEH010000343.1, forward strand.
ATTGGTTTCCTAAAATGTTTGGTCGTTTTATGAACGAAACATTAGGTAAACTGCACTTCTGGGGCACAATGATTGGAGCATACGCCGTATTCTGGCCAATGCATTATATGGGTATGGCAGGTGTACCACGTCGTTACTATGACTTTAGTAATTTCACTTCATTCAATATGTTTACTGAAATGAACCAGTTTATTACAATAGCGGCTGTTATTACGTTCTTGTTCCAAATTATATTTATTATCAATTTTATTTACTCTGCATATAAAGGGAAAATTGTTAAATCAAATAATCCTTGGGGCGCAAATACTTTAGAATGGACTACTCCATTTGTAGTTCCTGGACATAATAACTGGACTGGTGAAACGCCAACTGTTCACCGTTGGGCATATGACTACGGTAAAGGAGGAGAGGAGTTTATTCCTCAAACTACTCCAATGAAAGAAGGAGAAAAAGATATGGGAGAGCATTAAGAATATTAGATAAATGGAATGATGAAAATTAAAAAACATCATTCCATTCATCTATTATTTTATTTTTTCCAAATAAAAAATAAACAGTCATAAAAACAAAAATTACATATAAAGAGGATGGATTAGCAGCGATGTTGTCTAGTAAAGTCAATGATTACAAACTTTTAACGAAGTTTAGGTTATCGTCATTAGTAGTCTTTTCAGCAGGAATCGGTTATTTGTTGGCAATTCCAGCAGGTGGATTCGGATGGCTGAACTTATTCATTCTTTGTTTAGGTGGTTTTTTGGTGACAGGTGCAGCTAATGCACTCAATCAAATACTAGAAATTGATGTTGATAAGCAGATGGCAAGAACATCTGATCGTCCATTAACTTCTGGTAGAATGTCTGTCAACGAAGCAGTTTTAGCTGCGGGACTAATGAGTTTAGTAGGAATAGGTTGTTTAGCATATTTTAATGCACTTGCAGCCTTAATTGGTATGATTTCCTTAGTAAGTTATGCTTTCCTCTATACTCCAATGAAAAAAATATCGCCAATCGCAGTATTGATTGGAGCATTTCCTGGAGCATTTCCACCAATGATTGGTTGGGTTGCTGTAACAGGAAGTTTTGACACAGAAGCCCTAGTATTATTTGGAATTCAGTTTATGTGGCAATTTCCACACTTTTGGGCAATCGCCTGGGTAAGGTTTGAAGATTATGCAAAAGCAGGTTTTTACCTTTTGCCAACAAAAAAGAAAGACAAACAATCGGCGTTGCAAGCTTTTATTTATGCAGCATTTTTGATACCGATTGGTTGGATGCCTTATTTCTTAGGACTTTCTGGGTTGATTAGTGGAATTGTATTGATGGTGGCTAGTGTATATTTTACTTATGCAGCTTGGATGTTGTATAGGACTTGTACACGAGAAGCAGCACGTAAATTGATGTTTAGTTCATTTTTTTATTTGCCTATTGTTATGATAGCATTATTGCTAGATAAACTGTAGTATTTAAAAAGTTAAAACATGGAGCTAGTGGAAAAATTACCAGTACGAAAGAAAAGGACTAAAATTCATCCACACAAATTTGCATTATGGGTAGCCTGTGCAAGTATTGTGATGATGTTTGCCGCTTTAACAAGTGCATATGTTGTTCGTAGAGCTGGTGGTAATTGGTTAGAATTTGGTTTGCCGGATGTATTTTATTACAATACGGTAGTTATTATATTAAGTAGTGCCTTTTTACATATGTCTTATTGGGCATTTACAAAAGGTAATACAGCACTTTATCGTTCTTTACTTGGAGGAGCAACCTTTTTAGGTATAGCATTCGTTGGATTGCAATATGTTGGTTGGGAAACGTTAGCCGCAAGTGGTATCGGATTTAAAGCAAATCCATCAAGTTCATTCTTGTATGTCATTTCTGGATTACACGCTTTGCACGTTATGGGAGGAATAGCAGCTTTAATAATAGCTTTCGTCCTTTCCGTTTCAAGAAAGCATGAAGTAACTCCTCTACGTAAGTTAAGATTTGAACTAGTAGTGCATTATTGGCACTTTGTTGATATACTTTGGATTTATCTATTTGGGTTTTTATTAACTCAAGCATAAATCGATTTATGAATTACGATTTTACATTGACAAAACGTAATTTATTCAAAAAGTAAAGTAGGACAGGCTAAGCCTGTTTTTGAGATAATTATTTTTTCAGATTTAAATGCAAAAAAATAATGGCGACGGAAGCATCTGTACACGGACACGACGACCAAAACAAAGATTTATGGTCAGGTGGAGCACAGCCTTTCAAAGCAAGCTACGGAAAGTTGATGATGTGGTATTTTTTACTCTCTGATGCCTTTACCTTTGCAGGTTTCTTGATTGCTTATGGAGCATTACGCTTTAGTATGCCTACTTGGCCTCTACCAGATGTAGTGTTTAGCACATTCCCAGGTGGAATTACTGGCGCACCTTTATTGTTCGTAACATTAATGACATTTATACTTATCGTAAGTAGTGTGACAATGGTTCGTGCGGTACAAGAAGGACAGAGAGAAAATAAAAATGGTGTTGTATTTTGGATGTTACTAACTGTATTGGGTGGTGCTGCCTTCTTAAGCTGTCAAGCTTGGGAGTGGACAAAGCTAATCGGTGAGGAGCATATGTCTTTAACTACAAATCCATTTGGTACACACACTGAAAACGGCGAATACCTTGATGATACTCATGGTATTGCTTATGTAGCTGGTGCGGAAAAAGAAGCTTTCGAAGCTGGTGAAACATATTTACTTCATGCTGTTGGTCATCACGATGATGCTCATGGCGCTCACGGAGATGCTGGACATGATACTGATGGTCATAAAGAAGATGCTCACGGAACTGAAAGTCATGATGACGGAAAAGGAAGTGGAGAAGAAGACAAACATACTGCAACTGGTGAAGTAAGCACAATCGCTCACGTAACAACAGGAAAAGAATTTATCGCTAGAAAATTCAAAACAGAAGGCGGTGAAATGGGACAACAAGACTTCGGACCTAGAGCATTTGGTGCATTATTCTTCTGTATCACAGGTTTTCACGGTTTTCACGTATTGTCAGGTGTTGCATTTTTATTGATTATTATGTTGAACGTAAAATCAGGAATTTACGAAGATCGTAAGAATCAATACGAAATGGTGGAAAAAATTGGATTGTATTGGCACTTTGTCGATTTAGTATGGGTATTTGTATTCTTAGTATTCTATCTATTGTAGAATAAAATAGTAGACGATATTCAGTTTGTAATAGGCCGTTATTAATATAAGATCTATTTTCAAGTTAAATGTGCAAATCTACTCAGGATAATAAATGTGTTGAAGTTGTAAAAAATAAAAAGAGTTTCATCTCTTTGAAAATATAGAAAAATGGCAGGTCTTAGTTACGAAGAAGGTAAAAAACAAGCATACAGAGGTTTCGTTTTGCTTGGTATTGTAACAATAGCAGAGGTATTCGTTGCCTTATTAGGTAATGGTCATTTGATTAGTGGTTTTGAATTGCCAAGAATCATTATGTATCCTGCAATGATTGGTTTGAGTTTGTACAAAGCATATTTTATCGTAAATGAATTTATGCACATGAAGTACGAAGTGAAAGGCTTAGCAATGAGCGTTATCTTACCAACATTCTTACTAGTTTGGGCTATTATTGCTTTCATGAGTGAGGGTAATTATTGGAACTATAGAAGAACCTTTATTAAGGATAGAAATGCAATTGAAGCACCTGCTAAAAAAGCAACTGGTGAGTTGATAAAAGTAGAAGAACTTTCTACGGAAATCTATTTCGGATAAAATATTCTGTATTACTACATATAGCAAAAGGTGAGATAGTATATATCTCACCTTTTGCTATATGTAGTAATATTATTTAGATAAATTCTAAGTAAAGGCAAAATCAAATTTTTAGAAGAACAAACGGCTGTACATGCTGTTTTAGATATAAATTTGTATAATGAAAACGCAATCAAAATTAGTGTCAGGAATATTTCTAGTCGTACTCTTTGTGGTACTTCCAGGTACGTCTTATTTCTATTTGCAAACGGGTATTGAATATCACAGAGCTAGAAAGGCAGAATTGGGTGACTTGGGACAAGTTCAAAGTGCAGAATTCCTTGATCAATTGGGTGAACCTTTTTCAACCAAAGACATGAAGGGAAAAATGTCTGTCCTTGGTTTCTTCTCTCCTAATTGTGGTGATTCTTGTGATGTAATGATTGGGAATTTTCAACTATTACAAGAGCAGTTTGGTCATTATGATAAGCTTTTATTACTAGCACATGATACTGAATTGGATAGCATTTCAATATTAGAAAATGCGATAGAAGAAGCAAAGGCACAAGACGGAATGTGGTATTGGCTGACAGCAAAAGATAGCACTTACAATGCTTATATCAATAGTTATGAAGTAGATTTCAAAGATGGCTATGCCAGTCAATTTGCTTTGGTTGACTCTAACTTAACTATTTTAAGATACTATGATGCATTAGACCAAAATGAAATCAATCGTTTGGTGATACATCTGGCTAAATTTGCGCCTAGACCGATAGAAGAAGGTATTAGGTTTAAAAGGGAAAAAGAGAAGTAACTTAAGCAGTTGATAATTTACAATCTCGAGGCTTCCATCGAGGCGGGACAAGTTAGAAAATTAATAGTGTTCAAAATATCTATTTAAAGTGCAAAATTGTCCATTCAGAATTAAATTTTTAGAAAATGAGTAACGATAAATCACTATTAGTAAAAAAACTAGATAAAATAGCTTGGGTTGTTACAGCTGTTGTTTTGATAGTTGTTGTAGCGCTAAGATATATTCCGCCAATATCTGTGGGAAACCTACCGTTTGATGTCCATTTGATGCCTGCATTTCATGCCATTATGAATACATTGACAGCAATTGCATTAGGAACAGCGGTTTATTTTGTAAAAAAGAAAGATATCAAAACGCATCGTAAGATGATTTTTGCGGCAATGGTATTTTCTGCAATATTCCTAGTTTCTTATATAGCGTATCACTTTTTGACGCCTCCAACTCGGTTTGGCGGAGAAGGCACGATTAAAGTTATTTACTTAACTTTATTGTTGACGCATGTTTTGGCAGCAGCCGCTATTTTGCCATTTATCTTATTTACATTTATTCGAGGATATTTGATGCAAGTCGAATCGCATAAACGCATTGCAAGGTGGACTTTTCCTATCTGGATGTATGTCGCTGTCACTGGTCCGATTTGCTATTTGATGCTACAGCCTTATTATTAAGTAAAAAAGGAAAAGATGAAATTAAATAAAATATTAATAGGTTTTTTATTTGCAATAATGTTAACGTTTACTGTTCCAACAGCAGTAAATGCGCAATGTCCGATGTGTAAAATCTCTGCTGAGTCGAACCTTAAAAATGGTGGAAAAGCAGGACGAGGATTGAACGCAGGTATCTTGTATATGTTTGTTACGCCTTATTTACTGATTGGTGGATTGGGATTTGTTTGGTGGAGATATAACCGCCGTCGCAAAGATGAAGAATTTGACGATGAAGGTTTTGTTGGAATTGAATAAATCTATCTTTAATTAAAAATGTACAGTAGTCAAATGACTATTGTACATTTTAGTATAAGTACTTGAACCGATTTATTCTACACTTAAATTTTGCCCAATTGGTTATGACCAATTGCTAATCAGTATTTTAGGAAACACTGGGTCATGACTGATATTACGCAAAACTAGGCTTCTAAAGTACCAATGGTGTAAGATATAATTACATTGGTCAGTACTATAATTACTTGAACTACCTTTGCATCAGAGCCTTACCGTTAGCTGTGTGCCGTCAACCTATTTTTGAAACTTCCACGGTATTTTTCAAAGAACCAATATTTTTAATTCATTCAAACCTAATTGGTGATATGTTATCGCCTTTTCATACACTTGGTTATCGTGATACACATTTCCCAAACCGATGTAAACAGGTGATCTGTGTTGTTCTGGATTTGATTGCCAAAGCTGCTCCGCTTTCTCTACTGAAAGGATTGCGTCTTCATATTTTCCTTCATTTCTATAAATCTTATCGCCTAATTCAACATAAGACAAGTGCTAGTTTATTTGGCGAGTTTTCCACTCTCCTCATATAAAGCACCACTTTTTGTAAAAAATAGTTTTCCTAGGAAATTACGAATAAAAATATCTCGTCCACGAGGTTTCATGGTAAGCCCTCTGCCGTTTGCCGTTTGCCAATTTTTGAAACTTTCATAATAATTTTCAAAGAACCAAAAGTAATTACGACCTCATTCTATGCTTGACATGGAATATTCAAAACACTAGCCACTAATTTTAGCCGTCAATACTTGCGGCAATCATTATTCTGATTTCAAGTCAGGCATGGAATCAGGTCGTAACTCAAAAATACTTCAGCACCATTCACGCCAAAATCAAATCACTTCGCATCTACATAGACAGACAACAAATCGAAAAACATTCAAAATAACCCATCTCGATAGAAATAAAAGAACAACATTTCAATTATCAAAGTCACGCTTCAAAATTAAAAAAACCTAAACGAAAAGCCGTCTATCGTATACTCACGAGTTCTCACCGAGATTTTCGGGACAGGTCGTGGCAAGCTGTTAGCCGTTCACCGTTTTAAAACGCTATTAAAATGAAATCTAAAATTGGAATAATACTATTAGGGTTAGTTTTGCTTGGCTCGATAACATTCGCAGCGATACCAGCACAAGCTCGCTTCAAAATCAATCAACAACTCAACGATTTTTTAACGGAGTTGATGCAAAAA
>CAZMEH010000344.1:0-18428 GCA_964564885.1 uncultured Saprospiraceae bacterium
GCCAAATGTTATAAGTTATTCCTTTACCCTTCCTTATTCACTTTCTTCCAAGAAACTATTAATGGATTTCACTACATGTGCAATTTTATTATAATTAACCGTGTAATGAATAAATTTACCTTCTCTTTCAGTGATTACAATTCCTGCATTTCTTAAAATACGTAAATGTTGAGAAGTAATAGATTGCTCTAATTTAAGTGTGTTGTAAATTTTGTTGACGTTAATAGATTTATTTTTGTCAATGAATTCTAAAATCTCCATTCTAAGCGGATGTGCCAAAGCACGCAATATTTCCGAAGAATTTTGAAGGCTCTCATTGTCAATTTTCACATTAGCATTTCTCATAAGAAGTTGATTATTTGTTTGCCTTTAAGTATTTGTTCGTAATTCATGGTTAGTTTCAAACCTAAAATAGATAAAAGGCTGTTAGAGAAAACCAAATGATATTAAAATTTCTTTTAAATATGGTTTTATAATAAAAAAATAGTTCTTTGATTGTTTTGATGAAGCATGTCCCCAAAATTGCCAGAGAACATTTAATAAGTCTTCTTATTGAATTAAGTCTTCCACCAATTCATTAATTTGTCCCAAACGCTCTTCATTTAAATAATAGTAGATGAATTTCCCGTTTCGTTCAGTACTCACCACTCCTGCCCTTCTTAAGATGGCTAAGTGCTGAGATGCTACAGATTGCTCTAATCTTAATTTTACATAAAGATCGGTAACAGTCATTTTTTCATTCTGCTCTAATAGGCTGATGATGTTCTGACGCAATTTGTGATTGACTGCTCTTAATATAAGGACAGCCTTTCTTAGTTCACTATAATTTAGATCAATTTCTTGATGAAGTCCAGATTGCAAGGATATACTTTCTCGTTCTGCCTTTCCCATAGTGTGTTTTGATTGTATTGTTTTATTCGAAAAAATTGAATTAGTGTTCTCGTTAAATTCTTGTTTTTTCTTTCTTTTCTAATCATTCTAAATGAATAATTACGGTAGTTTTACTCAACTTAAAGTATCATTTAACAAGTTCAAAAAAGAACAATGTTATATCAATACCATACATATGAATGATATTTATTCTTAAAACTCGTTGATTCTTAGCTATCAATAATTATAGATTTCTCTAATAAGACGAGATGTAAAACAAAATCGTTGCATGCCGGGAACGAGGAACAGGTCTTTTTTCCGTAAATAACTAGAAAATAGAAAAAAGACATGGCGAATGAAAGACTTATATATTAAATCAAAAACTAATAAGTTTCAAAATAAACATTTATATAACAGACTTATTGATTAATCAAACTGATCGTATGCACACTTGCAAGTCCTGCGGTTTCGGTTCTTAGTCTTTCTGCTCCTAAACTAATTGGTGAAAATCCATTTTTTAAAGACCATGCTACTTCTTCATTTGAAAAATCACCTTCTGGTCCAATCATTATCAAAACATCATTTTGTGGTTGATAAATATGTTTAAGTGCCGTCTTTTCTCCTTCGTTACAATGAGCAATTAATTTTTGCCCGTCAAAGTCCTCTTGTATAAAATCTTTAAATTTCATCAAATCATTCATCAACGGCAAATGCGGCTTTACCGACTGTTTCATTGCAGCTGCAACTACTTTGGTCAATCTATCCAAACGTATTTTTTTTCGTTCAGAACGCTGACAAATAATTGGCGTGATTACATCAATTCCAATCTCTGTTGCCTTTTCTAAAAACCATTCAAGGCGATTAATATTCTTAGTTGGCGCAATAGCTAAATGAACTTTATAGTCTTTCCGCTTTTCTGTAAAATGGCTATTTTCTATGACAATAGAACAAGATTTTTTATTTGAACCAATGATTTTACCATCATACATTCCGCCTTTACCATCAACAAAATAAATAGTATCACCTATTTTTTTGCGTAATGTTTTTGTGCAGTGCATAGCTTCATCGCCTTCTAAAATGGCTAAATTGTCGGTTATATTATTTGTATAAAATAATATCATATTCTCTTTTATTTAACGTTCTAAATATTTAATATCTAGTCCAAGTTTTTTAATAAAGAACTAACTTTTCATCGTTTCTTTTAATAACGCAATACGTTGATTGGTCAAGTTCATTAATGTTTCTAAATGGATTTTGGAAATCAGATCTATGTTATCAACTTTGCCATTAATTATATATCAATTCCTTATTTCTTCGTTCAATCCATTCTTGTTGCCTTTTAAGAAAAGAAGTCGTTATATTTAACGAATCATCCTTTTTAAAATCAGAAACTACTCCTATAACTAGGTCATCAAGAACTTTATGAACTCACTGAAACTCTAAATTAGCGCAAATTCTCTTCTCTATTTTCGTCATTGGTATTGAACAATCTGCCATGTCTTGTAGTTTTAAATAGGACTGATTGTAAATACTTAACACTAATGTGTCATTGAGTTTTATTTGACCATTCAAGAAACTAGCTGATAATATTAATATGGTAATAATTATGATGATATATTTCATGATCTTTATTTTATTGCCAGCAAAATTAATGAATAATAAAAGAATCAATTCGTCTTTATTACCCTGATTTCTGTCATTAGATGATCTATATTTTCATAAACCACAATAAACCTTTAATTTCGATGATATTGACCGGTCTTTATTCCCAAAAGATGAAAAATTGTTAAAGGCTTGTTAAAAAAAAATATTTAACAGCAAATTGATGTGAAATGACGTTAAGTTCTTGAGTAAAGAAAAGTAAGTTAAACTTACAACTTAGTAATGCTCTTTATTCACAAGAATTCTTATAGGCAAATAATAACTTAACTAAGATACTCTCGAATATAAGTAGATTAAAAAAGTTGAATACAATGAAAAAATATATAGCGATCTTACCGTTCTTATTGTTAGGAATGATAACTTTTGGACAAAATGGAGTTGATCTGGAAACGGATACGTCACTTGTGCAATTTTCGGGAATGATTTTGACCGATGCGGTTGGAAGATTAGAGCCTGTACCTTACGCAACAATTTCTATAAAAGGAGAAAATCGAGGAACTTATACTAACTTCCGTGGCTTCTTCTCTATTGTTGTTCACAAAGGCGACAAAGTACAGTTCTCTTCTATTGGTTACAAAGATGTATCTTTCACCATTCCTGACACTTTGCAAGGTACTCGCTACTCTATTGTTCAGTTGATAAGTTCAGATACGATCAACTTGCCAGAAACTGTGATTTTCCCTTGGCCAAACCGAGATCACTTCAAATTAGAATTCTTGGCAATGGATGTTTCGAGAGATTTGGAAGATCGAGCAAAAGATAATTTAGCGGAGAAAAGAATGGAAGCTATCCGTAAGAATACTAAAATGGATGCAGGTGAAAATGCGGACTTCTACCTTCGTCAAGAAGCACAAAACTATTACAGTATAGGACAAGCACCGCCAATGAATATTTTTAATCCAATGGCATGGGCGCAGTTCTTTCAGGCATGGAAATCTGGTGAGTTTAAAAGTCAGTAAAGAAAAATCATATTTTAAAGCTTTTTTTAAAAAATAGCTTTAAAAGCGGATTTAAATGTGAATTATGCCCTGAATTGAACAGGTTATTTCAGATTCATTCGTGAATCATTAAAATAATCCGTTTGATTCAGAAAATTATTTCTATATTTGCAGCCAATTTGAACGAAAATAAAATCTTATAGCTATGCCTAAGATGAAAACGAACTCTAGTGCTAAGAAGAGATTCAAGGTAACTGGGACAGGAAAATTAAAGCGTTCTCACGCTGGTAAGCGTCACAACTTACGTAAAAAGACAAAGAAAGCTAAATTAGCTTTACGTCATTCTGCGATTGTTGGACCTGCTGATGCGCCAAGAATGAAGAACTTGTTATGTATGAAATAAGCAATTATTTCTACAAAAATAAGAACTTAATATTTTATAAAAATTATTTATGTTTTCCTTAATTAACTAAGGAAACACAAACATTAAAATCATTAAATCATGCCACGCTCGGTAAATTCTGTAGCTTCTCGTAGAAGACGCAAGAAAATCTTAAAGCAAGCTCGTGGATACTTCGGTGCACGATCGAAAGTATATACTGTTGCTAAAAACGCAGTAGAAAAGGGTTTGACTTATGCTTACCGCGATCGTAAAACCAAAAAGCGCGTTTATCGTCGCCTATGGATCGCTCGTATTAATGCCGCGGCAAGAATGGAAGGTATATCTTACTCTAGGTTTATGCACGCTTTGACTTCTGACGAAGTTAAACTGAACAGAAAAGTGCTTGCTGACTTAGCTATGAACCATCCAGATGCTTTCAAAGCGGTTGTCAATTCTGTAAAGTAGTCTAGAGCTTCTTACAAAATATTCTAGAAAAAAGGGTCTCAACAATTGTTGAAACCCTTTTCTAGTTGTATTTTTTTAAAAAAATTTAGAAAATACCAACCGTTTTAGAAATTTTTAATGTTTTCATTCTTCTATCTCCAATCTTTAATTATCGATCTCTTTTAAGGAAAGCATCGTCATAAACGATCCAAAAAAATGGCACTTCATATAAGTACGCTCCAAGTTTGTTGGTTACTCTTCGTAATGTAGCAATAGCAATGATTTTGTTTTTAATGACCATATTCACTGGATCAAGGTAGAAATCTTGGATAATTCTATAATTTCCAACCTCGCTTTTATTTATAGCACCTATTTTTACAATCTTTACTTCTTCCGCAAAAGTTTCTGGGTCAAATGTAATTATGGTATCAATACTTTCTTCAAATAATTGATGTACTTTATCAAAAGACAATTCTTCATCCGCTTCATAAACCTTGTTTTTCTTGAAATGCTCATCTGTCAACAAGTACTTTTCCATTCCTTTTCCTGCAAAATTACCTGTGCATGCTATTCTTTGAACCAAAATAAAGTCGTCATTTTTAAAATCCGTTACGGTTACAGCCTTGTCTCCGTCTTTCACTTTGATACTAAAGTATTGCTGCGCATCTTTTTTCTCAATGTCTGTTACAGTTAGATTTTTAATAGTAGAACTCAACTTTTGAGTAGTTTGGTCAAAATTCCAATCTTGTCTAACTCGATAACCAATGTCTTTTGATGGAAATTGTTGGTTTTCATATCTAGTAATCTTTAGTTCCTCCTTATATGACGCTATATCAAGCGTCATCGTAGTATCAATCACTGCTCCTGTCAATCGGTCATAAAGTGCCTGCATTTCACTTTTTTGATAGGGTTGAGTGCAAACAACATCCTTGTAAACAGTCATTTTATCATCTTTAACTTGCTTAAAAAGATGTGTTCCGAACAGATTGTCAGTATCTTCAAAATGCTCTATGTTTAGCATTTTAATATTTGTGCTTCGGCGTTGACCTTGTTTAGATCCGTAAGTATTTTTGAATTCGTCAAACTGATAAAGCCAATTCGTTGTAGTAATTTGTGCCATTGCAAAGCTCGCTGTTAGCAATAACAATAAGCTAAATGGTAATTTTTTCATGATTATAATATAAATTGTTTCTTGAATATATTTACAATATTAGAATGGATATAGATTCAAAAAGTAACAGTTTATAAAAAAATAGCGACTATGCTTTTAAACATAATCGCTATTCAAGTTATTAAATACTCAATCTTATTTCTGCACAGAAACTTTCTCTACTATTACTTCACCGCCAACTTGAAGCATTATAAAATACATTCCGTTTGTATAATTAGATAAATCTACCTTCATTTGATGAACATTAGAAACATCTTTTTGATGTGTTTGTAATAATCGACCTGCCACATCAAGAACCTTCAATTGCAAATCCATCGCTTCCGCTAATTCCAAGTTAAGGTTTAAATAATCTGATGTTGGGTTAGGAAATAATTCTAATCTATTCACAAAATCATAATTATCAACATTTACAACGCCTGCGACATTTACCGTAATGGTAGCAGAACAATTATTCGGATCGGTTACAATGCAAGTATATGTTCCAGGAAATAGATTAGAAATTGTATTGCCCGTCATTCCATTTGTCCAAACGTAAGTATATCCGCCAACGCCATTATTCACGGTAATTGTTACCGAACCATTTCCTGTGACCGTTGAGTCGTCAACTATACTTGCACTCAAACCAATATTACAAGATGGCGTCGCACAATAAACCAACTCTTCAAAACCAATGCAGTCACCATTTGAACAGCGAACTTGTATTTGAACGGTTTGATTCGGTAATAGGGAATTGATAATATGAGTATTTAAACCATCATTTGGTGCTACCCAACCTGTGCTATTGATATTTACTTCACAACTGGAAGCGACCGTATCGGCTATCCAAGTAGCGACAATACTATCTATTGAAACAGAAATACAACTCAAAGATGCCGTGTCTGGCATTTGATAAGGCGTTGCAGTAATTGTATTTGTAAATGCACAACCTCTCGGCAACGTAGCGATTACGGTGTAATTTGTAATCGTATCAATAGAAATCGTTGGTCGTTCGCAATCATTGCAGCTCAGTGTTGACGGATTGTTGCTTGTCCAAGTGTAATTAACTTGATTAATATCCTTAAATTCTATTGACCAACCATGAAGAACGCCTGTTGGATTTCCTGCGACTTCATCGTAAATAGCTAATTTCCAAAGACCTTTAATATTTGATTTATCAAACTTGTCTAAATCAGATAATGTTTTGAAATATCCTGTGAATGGTGCCGTGCTTTGCGCAATCGTAGCTGTTGCAGATGGAGTAAAACAGGTATTCGTATAATCGTATAAACTTGTTCCTTCGTTTTTAGCTAATGTTACAAATTCACCACTAGGAGAAATCAAAAATAATTGCAAATCAGACGGTGAAGGATGACTCAAATCCAAACAAACTGACTCTAAGTTATCTGTTCTAAATAGTTCTGTTCTTATGTCTTGAACATTAATAACCGAAATAATTGTCCCATCGTCAAGGATTGGATAATCTAATTTGTTTTCAAAGAATGGATTATTTGAAGCTGATTCTGTCAATACGCCATTAAGCGAAGTTGGCATATTTAAACAAATATCTAAGTCGTTCATTGCAAAAGTATAATCAATCGTATCTGTTAACCAAAACTGAACATCATTAGAAAATTGACTAGAGTTCATCTGTATGATGACGCTTTCTGTTGTTTCTACCCAAGTATCGGCTATTGGTGTAACCAAAAATGACACGGTGTCTTTTCCTTCCTGTGCAATAATATAGTTTGGCAAATTCAAATAATCAATTACCTCGTTAGCAGTTCCAGCGGTATTCAAATAAATCGTATCTTTTTGAAGTAACGGATACGGATAAACAACGTCAATTCTAACTTGACCGCATTGTTCATCAATTGTATCAGAATTTGTATGAGTTGTTAAATAGGTATTCACGCCATTTACAACTGGATTATTTGCAGAAAATGCAATATCTCCTCCCAATAATAAAGCAGAATCATACGCCCTATCGGTCGCATCTCCAATAACTATTTTGACATGATACCAATGATATGCTACAATAGGATGTTTTACCTGAATCGGAACAGTGAAACCGTCAAAAGCAATTGGTAATGGTGTCGATGTGGTATAATTATTTGCATAAAGATATTCGTTAACTGCTGCACAACCTTGAGTACCGATGACAGCAGGATGTATATTAGCAATACTGATAGGCGTGTTCGTTCCTGGAATATTGGCAATATTATTATTCGGAATAAGCTCTTGACCAACCAAAGTGACAAAAATCCCAAAGCCGTCATTAAAACTGGAACACTGATAACCTGAATATTCTTCGGAAGCAAATACCATATTAAAATCAATCGTATCTGTTGCCATATAAATATCGAACTCAATGAAAGCCGCATCAAACGAATTGATATTAAACAGATCATTTAATAATGTGTCGCCAGCAAAACCAACTTGAGTATTCAGTAAGGTCAGTGGACTATTGCTAGGAATTTCAGAAACTCTTCCTGTAGATAAAACAATTCCAGATTCTATACCTATCGTACTTGCCCCATTGTCAAAATAACCATAAGTACCATTTGCTCCACTAACCGTGAAGTTTTGAATAATCGCACTTGGCGAAGAAGTCAGGTTTACTGGCGCAATAATGGGAAATGGATATGTTCCATTGTCATAAACTTGAATTTGTGCTTGTGAAATGGTAGCATTTAATAGAAATACAATGAACCACATTAGTGCGATGGTAACATTTTTCATAAAGGACATTATTTGTTTATTGAAGAAAAATAAAATCAGTTCCTTGTCAATCTATACGGTAGGTAGTCTTTATGGTAATATACGATATCTTGAATTCACTTACCAGTCAATTTCAATAACTTGAAAAAATCTGTCACCTTGATACATCCTTTTTGGAAAGTAGTTGTCATTAAGAAAAAGTCCAATTGTAACATTTTTAAAATTACAATCGTCTAGGACAAAAGAGAGAGCATCTGAATTACATCAAATCACTTTATCATGAGTAAATATTGGTACACACGTTTTTCAATTGTATTCGCATTTTTAGTATTTGGTATCTCAAACATCGATGCCAAAATGGTCACTAATCTGAGTGTTCCGCAAGAAGAAATAGTTTCAACCACTAAATCGAAACTAAGCCTAAAAGAAAAAATCGTATTAAGGAAAGTCCAAAAACAAGGACGAAAATCACCTAAGTCCGTTACTGGTCAAGCAGGTTTTTTCGGTAATCTTTTTCTAGGAATTATCTTAATTGTCTTAGGCGCATTAGTTATAATTGGCGGTATTTTTTCTATATCACTTGGCGGTATTTTACTTGGTATTGCAGGAGTTGTAGTTGGTGCAATTGTAATTGTTTCGGGCGCAGTAGGAATTATTTTTGATTAATAGTCTCAAATAGACACATGGAACTTGTTTACAAAGCCAATAAAGTAAAATTACTTTATTGGCTTTGTAATTCAAGTTCCTTTAATCGTATATTGAAACCATGTGATACTTTTGTGATAGATAAAATGTAAGTTTGAATCAATTATGAAAAAAGTACTTGTAGTAGAAGACGATAAGAATATAGTAGAACTATTGACCATTCATTTGAAAGACCTTGACTGTGAAGTAGATATTGCTTTTGACGGAAAAGAAGGATTGATGAAAATATTAAATAATAGTTATCATCTCATCATTTTGGATTTGATGCTACCAAGTATGGACGGCATGGATATTTGCCGACGAGCAAGGGCAAGAGATGTCAACTCTCCTATTATGATGCTTACCGCCAAATCCGAGGAAATAGACAAAGTACTTGGCTTGGAAATGGGCGCAGATGACTATATGACTAAGCCCTTTAGTATTCGAGAATTTATCGCTCGTGTCAAAGCCATTTTTAGGCGCACCGCTATTATCAAGGAAAACCTTGCATTACAGGAAAAAAACAGCATTCTCAAAAAAGGTGATTTGATTATTGATATTGATAAACGGAAGGTTTCTATCCATGGTAAACGAATCGAATTGTCTCCAAAAGAATTTGAACTACTAACACTTTTAGCTTCTAAACCAGGCAAAAGCTATGACCGTTCAAAATTGTTAAATCTGGTTTGGGGCTATGATTTTGATGGTTTTGAACATACCGTCAATTCGCATATCAACCGCTTGCGTGGCAAAATAGAACCAAATATTCAAAAGCCAATCTACATTTTAACAACTTGGGGCGTCGGCTATCGCTTTAGCGAAGATGTTTAATTTAGGCTTTAGGCATCGGACGCTTTGAAAGCGTCCGACGCCTAGCTTTCTACAATCTAAAATCATAAATTGAAATTATGCACAATCGTTTTTACCTAAAAATCTCTCTTACCTTCTTAGGAATGCTTTTGCTATTGGGATTAGGTTACCTCTTAATCACCACTTTTGTAGCACAGCAATATATTCAAGAATCCAATCAAAAACTCTACGGAACAATAGCGGATACGGTAACCGTTCAACTAAAGAAACTCATCGACGAGGAAGGTAATATTGATGAACCTAAAGTGCAAGATTTGATGCATTCGCTGATGGTTATCAATCCAAATCTAGAAGTTTATTTATTGGATAAGCAAGGAAATATCGAAACACATGTTGCGCCATATAAACGAGTTAAGCTCAAATCTGTGCAATTAGCGCCGATTATTGACTTTATAAATAGTGATAAACAAACTTTTATTAAAGGTGATGATCCAAGGTGTCCTGGTTATCAAACCGTTTTTTCGGCTGCTGAAATCAAAGATGAAGGTAAACTAACTGGCTATTTATACATTGTGTTAATGAGTGAAGAACAAGCTGCGGTGACTTCTTCACTTTTTGATAGTTATATTTTAAAAGCAAGTGCGCAGATGTTTTTCATTGCACTTTTAATTGCTTTTATTTTCGGTTTGATTGCCATTTGGTACTTGACCAAGAACTTATCAAATATCATTGAGAAGGTTCGGCATTTCAAAGAAGGTGATTTGCAAGCACGCATCGAAAATCCAAATGATAGCGATTTATCCGTTTTGTCGAATACCTTTAATGAGATGGCAGATACGATTGTTACTAATATTGACCAATTGAAATCGGTAGAACAATTGCGCCGTGATTTAATTGCAAATGTCTCGCATGATCTTAGAACGCCTTTGGCGATTATGCAAGGGTATGTTGAAACCTTATTAATCAAGGAAGAAGAAATATCTTCGGAAGAGCGAGTAAAACATTTAGGAACTATTCTAGGCAGTTCTAAGAAATTAGAAAAACTGATTAAGCAATTATTTGAATATTCTAAATTGGAAGCAAAGCAAATAGAACCTGTAAAAGAACCGTTTTTCTTATCAGAACTGGCACAAGACATTTTTCAGAAATATCAAATTCTAGCAAAAGAAAAGTCTATTACCGTGAAGTTAGATGTTCCAGAGGATTTGCCAATGGTCTTTGCTGATGTTGGTTTGGTGGATAGGGTTATTCAAAACTTACTAGACAATGCGTTGAAGTTTACACCAAACGGTGGTAATGTTTCCATTGGTTTACGCAACTTAGGTAATCAGATTGAAATCCGAATTTCGGATACAGGACCGGGTATTTCTGCGGAAGAACAAGCACATATTTTTGAGCGATATAATAAAGTTAATACGCCAACGAATCAAGGTGCAGGTCTTGGTTTGGCTATTGTCAAGAAAATTTTGGAATTACATAATTCAACCATTCAAGTTCAAAGTAAGCTACATCAAGGAACGGCTTTTATGTTTCAATTACCTGTTTTAACGACGACGTAAAATAAAAAAAAGCCCTAGCAACCTGAGTTGCTTAGGACCTTTAAATTAAGGTTATTTCATATGAAACGTCTACTGGGAATATTTAATAGACGCTTCTTTTCATTTTGTTTATAGTAGTCTTAGCGTAATTATAAAAGAGATTGAGCAACCATAACCTGAGTAAGGTATTAGTAATCAAAATGTGGTAAAAGGGAAAAAATAAATATAACTATCAATGTGATTTACAAAACCAATGAACTATCAAATCAATGGTTTATACTCATTAATACCTAGTACCATAAAAACGTTACCCTATGATTATAGAAAAAATAAAATTTATTTTATTTTAACTATAATTTAGTAACACTTTTCTAAAAAATCGTATAAATTAATGACAAACCATTTATTAATTCGTATTGACAAAACATACAATTATGAACGATGTATCTAATTTACAAGACCCACCTAAAAATACTAGACCAAGAGTCAGTTCTATTAAAGTAAAAACAAAAGGTGTTTCTGGTAATTATTCGGAAGAGGTCATTACAATATCTTATTATACCGAAGAGCTAGATTACGCTTACTACCAAGATTCTCTTCCGTCTATATCAGCAATTACAATTTCTAATATAATGGGTAGTGTAACCATACCTAGACCATCCGAAGAGTTTTTTCCAACATTTCCCGAAGATGGAAAACAAGGCTTTGGACAGTTTATATCAGCAGAAAAAAAAGGAGAATTATTAGCATTAGTAATAGAAAGTGGTCATATTACAATTAATATTACATTTGAGACAGAAAATATACCTATGTCATTTGAGTAATTCTTTAATGACATAGGTCTTGTAAAAAGAAGAAGTAGGTATTTATCTACTTCTTCTTTTTACAAGAATTTAGTTATTTTGAAAAAAAATACTCAACTACTTCTAATGAATAAAAATACTATTCGATTTACGACATTTTTTCTTGTTTTAGTTCTATGTCTACAAGTCAATTCAAATTCAACTCCTGAGCTTTTAGTTGCCAAACAACTACTAGAAGAAAAAGAAATCTTATTAAAAGCCAATCAGTACGAGGCAGCTATTGATAAAATCATTGAAGCAAAAAACATTTATTCAAAAAATAAGAAATGGGAACAAGTCGTCAGTTGTTTAAATGAAATGGCAAACCTTACCGATAATCTGACGGATGATTTGACATCTGCCAATGATGATAAGTATTTATACTTAAAAGAAGCATGGATAGTTGCCAATAAGCACTTACCTGAAAATCATTTTGAAGTTGGTGTTCTCAATCAGCGACAAGGTGAATTATTTATTGCAATAGAAAAATATGATAGTGCTAGTTATTATTTAAATATAGCGGTTGAAGTATTAACAGGCAATCAGAAATGGAGCGATTGCGCTTGGGCAAATATTACACTTGCTGCAAGTTATTATTATCAAGGAGCTTTTGATAAGATGGAGCAGTGTTTATTAGAGACAGAGTCTTCCGTTAAAAAACATCAATTAGAAAATTACATCTTGGATGCTATTTATGAACAATTAGGTGCTTTATATTTTCATACGACAGAAGACTATCCCAAAATAATAGAAACAACAAAACGCTCATTAAAACTAACCTTAGCAGTAAAGGATAAATCGCCAGTAGACTCTAACCATATTGCCAATATTTATAATAACCTAGGTGTTTTTTATCAAGATCTTGGTGATATAACCCGTTCTTCTCAATATTTTCAAAAAGCCTTAAACATATACGAACAGATTCATCTTCAAGATTTTGAAAAATCAGTTCTACTATTAAATAAAGGACAAAACCACTCTTTAATAGGAGAAAGAAACAAAGCAATGTATTATTTTCAGAAAGCATTAGCATTGAATAAAAAAAATCAACCCGTTGAACAAGCCCAAAATAACGCTAAAATATATACCATTTTAGGGCAGGACTATATTAAGCTAAACAAACTAGACAGTGCATTATACTTTATTAATGAGGCGGCAAAGTATGCTAAAGGAGAAAGTGAAAACTGGAATAATATCATAAAGAGCCAAGTATTAAATCTCCAAGATCAACAAGACAATGCTTTGAAAATTCTTCGACCAATCATTGATAGCATTCAACAAGGTCAAACCTATTCAAGATTATTTATAAAAATTTATGCTTATAACACACTTGGAGAAATCTATTTCGCTAAAAAAGAATATACTAATGCGCTTGATGCTTTTGAGCAAGCATTGGCTATCAACTCAACAGATTATAAAAAACCAGCTAATTATTATATTGAAAAAGAAATAAAAGAGGTTTTAAATATTGAATACTTAGTAGATGTGCTAGCTAGTGAAGCCAATGTCTTTGAAGCAATTAATACAAAAAAGAGTAATTTAGCCGCTTTTCAAACGTATCAAATGGCGATAAAATGGGTTGAAAAAATGCGTCATGAATTGGCGTTTGAAGAGTCCAAAATTCGTCTTAATGAGAAACACGCTGTTTTGTATCAATCTGCTATTCAGTTAGCTTATCGCCTTTATCAAGACACAAAAGAGACATTTTATTTGGATAATGCTTTCGTAATTGCAGAAAAGCAAAAAGGTATTATTCTCTTGGAATCGTTAATTGATGAGAAAGGAAAAAAATATTTTGGAGTCCCTGATGAGCTTTTATTAAAAGAGCAAAATATAAAAAACAATATCGCTTTTTACCAACAGAAAATGCTCGAAAAAAGAGATGATTCTACCAAATATGAACTTTATAAACATTATTTTAATGACTTTAGCCTTCAGCTCGCTACAGTAAAAGACACGCTTCAAACATTCTATAAAGAGTATTTTGATTTAGAATATCAAACTTCCATTGCAGATATTCCAGCTGTTCAGAAAAAGCTATTAAATAAAAAAACGGCATTTGTTCAGTATATCAATATTGATAGTTTGTCTTACGTTTTTGTTATTGAAAAAGACAAAAGCCATTTCTTAGCTTTGCCCTACGGGCAAGCAGAAAAGACATTAATATATAATTTTCAACAAAACCTAAGTTCACCTACTTCTGTTGATAATAAAAGCGATATGGCGTATTTCAACGCATTCAATGCGTTGTCTTTTCAAACTTACCAAACCGTTTTTGAGCCTGTCATTCAATTATTATCGGATCATATTGAATCTTTTATTATTGTTCCCGATGGTGCAATGAGCCATTTTCCATTTGAAATTCTAGTCGATAAAATCGCTTCATCGACTTCTATCAATTATATTCAGTTGCCTTATCTTATCCGAGATTATCAATTTCATTATGGCTATTCTGGGACATTATTGATTAACAACAAGAATAATTTTAGTGCTGCATCTGCTAATAATCAAATCCTAGCTTATGCGCCAACCTATCAAAATACAACTAGTTCTGAGAATAAAAATGTAGTCACTAGAAATAATACTGCGCCATTAGAAGGTACAGCCGATGAGATAAATGCTATTTCAGAATACTTCGAAGGCACATTCGATGCAACAGAAAAAGCGACCGAAGCTAACTTTAAAAATCAAGCAACTGATTTTGGTATTTTGCATTTGGCAATGCATGGAAAAGCGGATTTGAATTATCCTGATTTTGCACATTTAATCTTTTCTAATGTCGAAAAAGACACAACAGATGACGGTTTACTTTACCATTATGAGATTGCTCAAATGGATATGAAAGCGCAACTTGCGGTTTTGAGTGCCTGCGAAACGGGCGTTGGTAAAAATGTCGAAGGCGAAGGTATTATGAGTTTGGGCAGAGGTTTTATGTATGCTGGTGTGCCTAGCGTTGTGATGAGTCTTTGGAAAATGAATGATTATTCAAGCAGTCAACTCATGCCTATGTTCTACAAAAATCTATATAACGGTTTTAGAAAAGACAAGGCATTGCGCAAAGCAAAACTCGATTATTTAGATAATTCGGTAATGGAACAAGCGCATCCATTTTATTGGGCTGGCTTTGTCGGTTTCGGTGATGGTCAACCCATTAAACAAAAAAAATCAGCCTCAAAGTTTTATTGGATTGGTGGATTTGTTCTTTTATTGCTTCTATTTTTTTATGCAAAATCAAAACGTGTCAATCTCTAAAACCAAAACGGTTTTATTTTGTGAATAAAGACTTTTATATTTGTTCAAAATATATTTAGACAAATCAAATACCACTAATAATATGGCTTATACGGTTTCTAATATGATGGATTTAGGTACAAAAGCACCAGACTTTAGTTTGCTTGATACCGTTTCTGGTCAAATGATGAATTTGTCTGATATCCAATCAGATAAAGCAACGGTGCTGATTTTTTCTTGCAATCATTGCCCTTTTGTTCATTTTGTTAATGATGAAATAGTTCAAATTGCAAAGGATTATCAAGCAAAAGGAATTGCTTTTGCTGCTATTTCGTCTAATGATGCGGTACATTATCCAGAAGATGGACCAGAAGCAATGGCAACATTTGCAAAGGAATCAGGTTATAGTTTTCCTTACCTGTACGATGAAACACAAGCGGTCGGGAAAGCCTACGATGCAGCATGTACGCCAGATTTTTACATATTTGATGGTAAAATGAAATTGGTTTATCGTGGACAAATAGATAGCGCAAGACCATCAAACGGCAAAGAAATCACTGGCGCAGATTTAAGAGGAGCTTTAGATGCGGTTTTAAATCATGAGCCTGTAGCAACTATTCAATATCCGAGCGGCGGCTGTGGTATCAAGTGGAAATAACTTTTTAAAAAAGTTCATTAAGAAGTCAGACAAACCATATGCTGACCATCAATTATTTATAAAATAAGGTGCGTTTAATCTTTTAAAGCACCTTAGGAATGTGTAAAAAATATGCAAAAGCTATTTTCCTTTATACTGCTATTAATCTTTTCAGTAGCACTAAATGCTAGTGAAAACAAGGATTTATTGACGCAAGCAAATAAAGCATATCAAGCAGAAAAGTATCAAGAAGCTATTGATTTATATGAAAATATTTTAGTCAATGGGAAACATGCGCCTTCCCTATATTATAACTTAGGGAATGCTTTTTATAGAAATAATCAATTGGGTAAAGCTATTTTGAATTATGAAAAAGCCAAACTTTATGCGCCACGAGATGAAGATATTGAGCACAATTTATTGATTGCTAAAAATAGAACATTCGATAATATTGTTCCGTTTCAACCTTTCTTCTTGTCCGTCTGGTGGAAAAACACCTATCAACTTCTTTCGCCAACAATTTGGGCAATTTTAGGTTTTTTAGCCTTATTTGGTACGATTACTGGCGTTTCAGCTTGGTTATTGTTGACCGGTCGGAAGCGAAAACAACAAGGTTTTTACGGTGCGATTGGCGCAGCAATTTTAGCAATTTTATTTTTGTCGCTTGGAAATAGCTATCATTCTATCCGAGTAAATTCAAAAATAGCTATTATCACAACTCCACAAACTGACTTCAAAGATGGTGCGGATGAATTGAGTAATACCATTTCGACTTTGCACGAAGGCGTAAAAATTCAATTAATCGAAAACATTAATGATTGGCAAAAGGTTAGACTAGAGAACGGTGAAGTGGGTTGGCTTCAAATGGATGTTTTTGAAACGATTTAGACTTTATGATTATATTCTCATATTGTGATATTGTTTTCCTTGTGAAGAAATCTAAATGCTCAAATATCCAAAAAGACAAACCAATATAGCAATACAACAATAAAATCAATGGATAACATCTGGGAATATTTCAAGCAGTTATTTCGAGAATCGGAAGAAAGTTCTCCTTCTAAACCATTTATTCGTGAAGCGATCAGTCGTTCTGAAGATGAACAGGATGCCTTTTCTTTATGGAAA
The DNA here is from genome assembly GCA_964564885.1 of uncultured Saprospiraceae bacterium. Taxonomy (GTDB): domain Bacteria; phylum Bacteroidota; class Bacteroidia; order Chitinophagales; family Saprospiraceae; genus CAKZLL01. The sequence goes on from CAZMEH010000344.1 coordinate 17,032, forward strand.
AGAACCCATGCAGCTCAAAAAATGCTAGATTTTATCAATGCACAATACGCCAATCATTTGATAGAACCCGAAAAAATGGATAATTCCTTCGATGTCCTAAATAGTCCATCGACCAATGGTTTCATTATACATTTCAGCGATCTGCGACACAACCAAAAAGACATTCAACACTTATTTGATTACTTAAAAGAAATTACGCTAAAAATAGGCTACAAACATTATATGTCAGATACTCGAACTTATAATCGTAAGCTTTGGATAGAAAAAGTGGAACGACATTACTTAAAACCACCTATTCGGTTTGATGAAAATGAGGAGTCCAAAAAACGTTTAATACAACGTTATGGTAATATTTTAATAGAATTACTTTTCAGAAACGATCAGCTTGCTAACCTAAAATTTCGAGCAACCAACTACAATGACCATAATTTTACCGAAGCAAATAATTTCTCTGATTTGATTAAAGAAATCGTGCAGAATGGCTAAAGTTTGTTTTATTTAGGGTAGACTAAATTCTTGTAAATAATTTAACTCTATTCAGTGGACTTGTTTACAAATAACCTGTTGTCTACCTTTTTGTATAAAGATTGACGAGTGACTTATATTTGAATCTTTTCCCTAAAAATAATTATCCTAACTCATCAAATCACACTAAAATGGCTGTACTTATCTTTTTTGTCCTACATTGGTACTTATCACTTTTCGTTCAAACCTTCTTTTTACATCGTTATGCTGCGCACAACATGTTTACGATGTCAAAAACAAGCGAACGTTTTTTCTATATTTTCACTTTTATCTGTCAAGGTTCATCTTACCTTAGCCCACGAGCTTATGGTATTATGCATCGAATGCATCATGTTCATGCGGACACGGAACACGATCCTCATTCTCCGAAATATGATAAAAGTATCGTCGCTATGATGATGCGTACTTTTAAGATTTTCAAAGATATTTTCAGAAAAAATGTTAAAATCGAACCGCAATATGAAAAAGGCGTTCCTGATTGGTCTGCTTTTGATAAGATGGCATCTTCTGGATTTGCTCGTATATTTTGGATTACATTTTATGTAGCGTTTTATTATTTTTTTGCAACACATTGGTTAATGTATTTGCTTATTCCTATTCATATTGGAATGGGGCCAGTTCACGGCGTAATCGTCAATTGGTTTGCTCATAAGTTTGGTTATTCAAATTTTGAAATGGAAAACACATCAGTGAATTTAATGCCTTGGGATATCTTTATGATGGGCGAAGGTTTACATAATAACCATCACAGAAATGCTACAAGAGCTAATTTTGGTTACAAACAATATGAATTTGACCCAACTTATCCGATTATATTATTATTGGACAAGTTGAATATTATACAATTAAGGAAATATTAGGAAAAAGAAAGA
>CAZMEH010000345.1:0-1937 GCA_964564885.1 uncultured Saprospiraceae bacterium
GTAATAAATTATGATTTAATCTTAAATGAAGAAGATTACTTAATGAAAAAAGTAATAAAATACTTGCTTTAAATAATCTTCTCTATTATTCTTACTTCACACCTCTCTCCAAAACACTCTTAATCCCTTCAATCCCATCAACAAAAGCACTCAACTGCCCCAAAACCTGAACCATCGGGTCGCTGCCATCCATACCTTTCAATAACTTATTCTTATTAAAAGACGACTTAATATCTTCCCAACGAGTCTTTTCTTCCTCGGTCATCCAGCCATTGATTTCTTTGAATTTCAATAAGTTCGCTTCCGTACCAGTCGTTAACGTTTGCGCTTCGCCTTCGTAGTGCGACAACAACAAAGTGCGTAATTCCTGTTCATTCATAATCGGAACAATCTTTTCCGCCAACTTATTCATATTACGATACGAACCTTGCAACAAGAAAGACGGCTCGGTGCGATACTCGTCCGCTTGTGCTGCCGAAGCGATATATTCCATATTCACACGGAAAATCACATCTCGAACAGTCAACATTTTCTTCAACACATTCGTATATTCCATCAATTCCTCCGCAGCGTGATTTGCTTCAAAATCCAACCCATCACGGCTGTCCGTTTCCGCATATTTGATAATACTGTAAACATCTTTCATGCTCTTGCTCGCCAACTTCTGCAAGACCGTATTCGAAGTCAAAGAGTTTTCGATATAAGACAACGAGAATACTTCTTTCGTATCGCCAATAATATCACCTAAGTTGTAAATATCCGCACGATTCGCCAACATATCTGGCACTTTAAATTGCTCACCGCTTTCCGTATATGGATTTCCTGCCATGACGACACAAACCTTTTTACCACGCAAATCGTAAGTCTTCGTTTCGCCTTTGTAAACGCCTTCAATCTTGCGCTGTGCATCGGTCAAAGAGATGAATTTCTGCAAAAACTCAGGATTACAGTGCTGAATATCATCTAAATACAACATGATATTATCACCCATTTCTAATGCCAAATTCAACTTCTTTAACTCTTGACGAGCCGCAGCATTACTGGCTTCACTCGGGTCAAGCGAAGTAACTTGATGTCCAATTGCAGGCCCATTTATTTTCATAAAAATCAACCCTAAACGACTAGCGATGTATTCCATCAAAGTCGTTTTACCGTAACCTGGAGGCGAAATTAACAACAACATACCCATTCTATCGGTTCGAGTATTTTCGCCAACTGTTCCAATTTGTTTTGCCAAGTTATTACCAAAAATGGGCAAATAAACTTTATCAATCAACTTATTACGAACAAAAGAAGATAAGACTCTCGGCTTAAATTCATTCAATCGCAAGTCTTTTTTAAACTGTTCATTCAACGATTTTTTCAATTCATTGAACTGATTGAACATTGGCACAACCGTATTTTCATAACGTTCCATTTTCGTCATAAAATGATTGAAATCCAAAGGATATTTGGTGTTTTCAATCACAGAATGCGAACCGTGCAAACCCTTTAATTCTACTCTGGTAGAAATATCTAAAACGTTGCTTTTATTGAAATTATCCAATAAAAGCAAAGTCGCCGTTTCATCCAAAAAGTCTTGATAATGGTCAACATGTAATTGGTCAATAAAGGCTTGAACCCATTTTTTAATCAATAAAAACTGGCTCACAGGTTGACTTTCCAATGCTTTAACAGAAGCATAAAACGCCTTTTCGCCATTTCTTTGTACTAAGAATTGTAAGAAAGTCGTGTGCAATTCTGCCGCTTCTTTACTGATTATAAATTTATCGCCCCTTGTCCATTCGTCAAATAAATATTTGGCGATCTGTTCGGACGAAGCGTCGGACGTCTTTAAGGCGTCCGACGCTTGAATAAACGTATTTATTTTTTCCAATAAATAATCAAATTCATGTGTATTTGGGAAAAATTGTAAAACTGCACCAGCCGATTTTAAC
>CAZMEH010000346.1:0-2496 GCA_964564885.1 uncultured Saprospiraceae bacterium
GTTGCCTAGACACTTGGTGTACTATAAAATCAATAAAGAAGTCAAAGAGCCAACGTCAGAAGACAATTTTAATGCGCTGATGTCTTTGTTTTTGAATTATTTTGTCAATTCTCATAATAGCTTAAGCTCTAAACACGCACAGCAAGAAGTGATGCAAATGTTCTTTGCTGGCACGCCACAGCAATTTGATAGTTTTGAAAATAAAGAATATCCATTTGCCATTCAGCAATGGTTGAGCCGATTTTTTATTACTCAAAAAGATTATGTTCCTGTTATTCAAGTAGAGGAAATCAACGATGAGTTTGAAGTAAAAGTGGCGATTAACGATAGAAGTAAGCCACTTGAACCACCAATTTCTTTAAAAGATATTTTCGCAAAAGATGAATATATCAAGATGAGAATGACCGCATTGCGTGATTTGTCGATGTTGATTGAGTATTTTCCAAAGATGAATGATTTACTCGCAACACAAGGGCAAGCGCAATTATTCTTTAATTCTACAGAGTTTGTCAATATTCTATTCAAAATATTACCGACCATTAATTTGTTTGGAATAGAAATATTGATGCCCAAGTCACTGAAAAAACTAGTGCGACCGAAAGTTTCCATGTCAATAGAAACGGAAGAAGGCGGTGCGTTAAAAGATAAAAAATCGATTGTTGGTATTCAAGAAATGCTCAATTTCAACTGGCAAATAGCGGTTGGTGAGCGAATGGTGACCAAACCAGAGTTTTATAGTTTGATTAAAAAATACAACGGTATTGTAAAATTGAACGAAGAATATGTCTTTTTTGATGAAAAAGCGATTCAAAAACTCATTGTACAGTTGGAAAGTCCGCCGCCTGTTGATGCTAATGAACTCTTGCAAGCCGCAATTACAGAAGAATATAATGGTGCAAAAGTTGAACTCGGCGAATCGACAAAAGATTTGATGAGTAAATTGTTGAGCAACGAAGAAATGGCATTGCCAGAAAACTTGCTCGCTACACTTCGACCATATCAAGAACGTGGTTATGCTTGGATGTACAAAAACTCAATGCTTGGTTTTGGAAGTATCATCGCTGATGATATGGGTTTGGGAAAGACCGTTCAGGTCATTGCAACGATTTTGAAATTAAAACAAGAAGGAAAACTCAACGACAAGCAAAAAGTAATTATCATTGTTCCAACAACGCTTTTGACGAACTGGAGCAAAGAGATTGTGAAGTTTGCGCCATCGTTGACTTCTCATATTTATCACGGTCAAAGTCGTACGCTTGAGCCATTGCAAGACGCAGATATTTTGATTACGACTTACGGTGTTGCTCGTAGCGAAACCACGAAACTCAACAAACAAAAATGGTTAGTCCTAGTCATTGATGAGGCTCAAAATATCAAAAACCCTACGACGAAGCAATCCAAAGCCATTAAAAAAATAAATGCACCTGTTAAAATTGCGATGAGCGGAACGCCTGTCGAAAATCGTTTGAGTGAATATTGGAGTATTTTTGATTTTGTAAATAAAGGCTACTTAGGTTCATTGACGAAGTTCAAAACCAATTACGCTCGTCCAATCGAAATTGATAGAGACAAGAAGAAGTTAGCGCATTTTTTAAAAGTCACTTCGCCATTTATCATCCGCCGTTTGAAAACGGATAAATCTATTATTAGCGATTTACCTGATAAAATCGAAAAGGACGATTATTGTATTTTAACAAAAGAACAAACCGCTATTTATCAAAATGTGATTGACACAACGATGCAAATGGTGGAAGATGCCGATGGTATCAAGCGTCGTGGAATGGTGTTGAAATTGATTACTTCGTTGAAACAAATTTGTAATCACCCACGTCAATTTTTGAAAAAAGGTAGCGCAGAACCTGTCTATTCTGGAAAGTCGATGTTTGTATTAGACACTTTACAGCAAATCCTTGACCGCAACGAGAAAGTCCTCATCTTCACGCAATATCGTGAAATGGGAAATATGTTGGTTCAGATGATTGAAGACCAGTTTGGAATTCACTCGCCATTCTTACACGGTGGAACGCCTCGTAAGAAGCGAGACGAAATGGTGGAAAATTTCCAAACTGACCGAAATACTAAAATCTTCATTTTGTCACTAAAAGCAGCAGGAACAGGTTTGAACCTCACGGCTGCGAACAATGTCATTCATTATGATCTTTGGTGGAATCCTGCCGTCGAAGCACAAGCGACTGACCGAGCATATCGTATTGGTCAATCCAAAAATGTAATCGTTCACCGCTTAATCACGCAAGGTACTTTTGAAGAAAAAATCAATAAACTCATTCAATCGAAAAAGGAATTGGCAGATTTGACGGTCAATACTGGTGAGAATTGGATTGGCGATTTCTCTGATTCTGACTTGAGGGATTTAGTGAAGTTGGAGTAAGAAAAATTAGACGTTTGACGTTTCAAAAACGTCAAACGTTTGTCTATCGGGAAGTTAGAAACTCCAATCTTTCTTCCAAGTATCAATAATATCAAACGAAATTTTAT
>CAZMEH010000347.1:0-2561 GCA_964564885.1 uncultured Saprospiraceae bacterium
GAGCGTTTTCATAAACATAGTGGTATTGATATAGAAGCATTGGCTCGTGTTGGTGTCAAAACCGTAGTATTTGGACAAAATACTGGTGGAGGTAGTACTATTACGCAGCAATTGGCTAAGCTATTGTTTACTAAGCGAGCTTCAAGTAATGTTGTTAAACGTGCGCTTCAAAAGCTAAAAGAATGGATTGTTGCAGTAAAATTAGAGCGTAGTTATACAAAAGAAGAAATTCTGACAATGTATCTTAACGAGTTTGATTTCCTGTATAATGCAAATGGAATCAAATCTGCTGCTGAAACTTACTTTAGCAAGACACCAGATTCTTTAAAAATAGAAGAAGCAGCAATGCTGATAGGGATGTTAAAAAATCCTTCTTTGTTCAATCCCAGAAAATTCCCAGAAAATGCAAAGAAACGAAGAGAAGTTGTTCTTTCTCAAATGAAAAAATCAGGTTTTATCAATAAAGCGGAATATGATGAAATTAGAGTCCGTCCGATAGAGATGAAATTTAAAAGAATTGATCATAATGAAGGACTTGCACCATATTTTCGTGAGCAGCTAAGAATGAAATTGAAAGGTATCTTAAATGATAGACGAAAGTCAAATGGCGATGCTTATGATTTGTATCGTGATGGTCTGAAAATATATACAACGATTGATTCTCGTATGCAGGAACATGCTGAAATGGCAGTGAAAGAGCATATGACAACTTTCCAACCTAAGTTCTTTAAGTCATGGGAAAGAGGCTCAACCGATCCTTGGACTTATCAAGTAGAGAAACAACCTGCAAAATTAAAAGTACGTCAAGACGCTTTTGAAAGATTAGTAAGAGGAAGTGATCGTTACGAAGTTAGAAGAGGTCAGTTTCTTGTAAAAGCTGCTGAATATGAACTGAGAGATGTGGATATTGAACGTATGTTGAGAATCGAAAACGAAGGTTGGGATAAAATGTACGAGTGGTTAGATACAGACTTTATTACGAAAAAACTAGCTCGTAAGTATGAAAAAGTCATGCAAAAAAACAAGAAAGGGGCGGATTGGGTGCAGATTAAAAAAGAATGGAAGAGGCTTAAAGGTATTATTAAAAAGGAATTTTCTACTAAAGTAGACATGCAAGTTTTTGCCTACAATACGGAAGGTGAAAAAGATACCGTTTTAACACCATATGATTCTATTCGTTACCATAGAATGTTTTTACAAGTTGGTATGATGGCAGTTGACCCGATTACAGGACATGTTAAATCATGGGTTGGTGGTATTAATCATAAGTATTTCAAATATGATCACGTTAATAAAAATGCAAATCGTCAAGTAGGTTCGACATTTAAACCTTTCTTGTATGCACTTTCTATGCAACGAGATTACACACCGTGTGATAAGTTTCCCGACGTCAAAACAACGATAGAAGCAGGAACTTTTGGTTTGACAAGAGATTGGTCGCCAAAGAATTCTGATAATAAATACTTAGGTTATGATATTACGCTTGTTGAAGCATTAAAGAAATCAAAAAACACGATTTCTGCTACATTAATGAAAGACCTTAGAACAACTGAGCCGTTACGTGATTTGGTGGCGAATATGGGAATAGATAAAAATAAAGTTCCTTCAAGTCCTTCCATCTGCTTAGGTGTTTCGGATTTGTCGGTTTTTGAAATGGCTGGTGCTTATACTGCTTTTGCAAATCAAGGAATTTATACAGAACCTGTTTATATTCAAAAGATTGTAGATAAACATGGAAATATAGTTTTCGAATCAGAGATTAATCAGAAACAAGTGTTGGAAGATAAAGTGTATTATTCCATGATACATTTGATGCGTGGAGTGGTGAGAGGTGCACCCGGTTTTGGTGGTGTGAAATCGGATGTTGGTGGTAAAACAGGAACAACGTCTAACTATTCGGATGGTTGGTTTATGGGAATTACACCAAATATCGTTGTTGGAACTTGGGTTGGTGGAGATGACCGTTGGGTTCGTTTCAAGTCTATTCGATATGGTCAAGGTGCTAGAATGGCTCGACCTATTTTTTCTAGTTTCTTAAAGAAAATAGAAGGCGATCCAGATTTAGAATTCGATAAAAAAACAAGGTTTAAAAAACCTGCTAATTATGATATAGAATTGAACTGTTCATTGTACGAAGAATTAATCCCTGATGGCGTTGATTTTGATTCTGAATATGATATCGATGGAAGTGATAGCACCAGGGTTATTAATGATGATCCATTTTCGGATGAATTTTAATTTATTAATTGATAGAATTCAATAATAAAAAGTTACACAAAACTAGAGTAAACATTCACTCGAACTTTGTGTAACTTTTTTATTTAAAAGGACTTCAAAGTTTGAAAAATAATCTAATCTTAGGAATGAAAAATAAATAAATGCTACAATTGTAACGCATGATTTTCGGTTACCAACAAGGCGAAAAACGTAGGCGTAGCATTAGCTAAGACGAGGCTTTTCAACGAAGTTGGCAACCAAAAACACAAGTTAGAATGTAGCGTTTATTTGTTTCTCATTCCTTACATAAAACAAGTTTTTAATTTTATCATAGAACTTGTTTA
>CAZMEH010000348.1:0-1892 GCA_964564885.1 uncultured Saprospiraceae bacterium
TGTGAAGATTCAAAATGAATTGCAAGATATTTTAGTACTTGAAAATCAGTTTGCACAAGGACAAAAAGAATTAGTAACGGTTGATAAAAACATTCAAAAAACAACTGCGACTAAGGATAAAGCAACGCAAGCATTAAAAACGCTTCAAAGTAAGAATGCTGCAATGTTCAAAGAATTGCAAGACCTCAAGGAAGCATTTTTGAGTACTTTGCCGCAAGAAAGCAAAGGCGATTTTCAGCATGATTTGAATGATATTGATGAAAACATTGCTGATTTAAGAAAGGCGATTGAAAATATTAATCATTTCATCGTTGACGTGAAGCAACTTAAAACGATTGAGACTGAACAGCGCACTATTTTAAATAATATTGAAGATACAGAAGTCGTGCTGGCTAATCATCAAACGGACCTTGAACTTGCGACAAAGGATTTAAAAACAACGGAACAATTAGAGGAAGACAAACATAAAATTCATACACAAGAGCAATTAATTAAGAATTACGAAAAGGATAGAGCCGCTTTGCAACAAGGCGAAAAGTGTCCGCTTTGCTTATCGACGGAACATCCTTGCCATGAACATAATTACGAACCGAACGTGTCCGCAACGGCAAAAGCGTGGAAAGCAGCGCAGCAAGAATTAAAATCACTGAATCAAAAAGTGGCTAAACTGACGGCTAATATTGAAAATGGAGAAAAAAGGCGACGAGAATTAAATCATCAAAATCAAAATGTCACCAGCGGTTTAAAAACACTTGAAGCCAAAATAAAGAAATATGATAAGCAATTAACTAATGATTATTTTTTGAATAGCAATCGAAATGTTGAAATCATTGAAGGGCAACGCAGTGTAAAAAGCGAGTTAATGAATAATTTTGAAAAGGTATTTTCAGAATTAAAAGGTATAAAATCACAAGTAGATAAGTTAGAATTGAATCTTGCGAAGCAACAATCTAACGAAGCTAAATACACGGAACAATTTAATAATTGTGTTCAATCCCTTGAAACATTGAATGTACAAAAAGTAGAAGCTTCCACTCAATTCCGTCAAACAAAAGAACAGTTAACCGATTTGATTGAACCTTATGATTTGCAATTGTCTGATGATTTTTCTAGAAAACTGACCCGCCGAAAAGATAATTACTTTAAAGGTCGAGAAGCTTTCCTTAAGCAAGAAAATGAATTAGAAGTTTTAAATAATAACATTAATAATCTTAAAAGTAATTTAACTCAACTGAGTCAACAGCTTGATAATGAGGAACTCATATCGAGTGACTTAAATCAAACTTTGAATCTTTTACAGGTCAATCGAGAAGATATATTTGCACATAAAAATCCTAGACAGGAAAGAACGAATTTCCGAAAATTATTAAACGAAAAAGAAATTGCGCTACAAGCTGTTCAACAGGAATTAGTTAAAAATGAGAAAACTTTAATTGCCAGCACTCAATCTCAAATAGCTAAGGCAGAACAATTAATTATTTTAGACAATGATTTAAAAGCAACTTCAAAAACCATTCAAAATGCCGTTTCTGCATTAGGTTTTAATCATATCAAGGGTTTAGAAAAAGCTATTCTTAATCCGCATCAAGCGGAACAAATCGAAACAGATTTTCAAAAACTGGATAAAACAGCTATTCAAAAGAAACAATCTTTACACGATACCAAAGAACGTTTGAATGTATTTCAAGCAGAAAAACGAACGGATAGTATTGATTCTGAATTGCAAGAAAAAATTATTGCGTTAGCTATTACGCAAAAAGAAAATGCGGAACAGATTGGCGGAATCAAAGAAAAATTAAATCATAATCAACTTCAAAGACAACAATTAGCAGCGCATCAAGATACGATTGATACACAGCAAGCCGCATTTGAAAAATGGGATGAATTGAAGC
>CAZMEH010000349.1:0-2529 GCA_964564885.1 uncultured Saprospiraceae bacterium
ACAAACAAGGAATAATACCCGTATTATTAATATTGACACAGTAATCCTCCGTTTCACCGTATGGATATGTACCACAACCTAATGGAGCGCCATTATATTGCATAGAAACACGCATACGAGTTGCACCATTTAATGCTGTAAATGGTATAGTAATATTTCCTGTATTTGGAAAAGTAGTTGTTACACCTGAATTATATGCTAATTCAGCAGCATCAAAAGTTCCTGATTGATCATAGTCAATCCAAACAGAGAAATAGTCATCCCAAGCCTGACCAGAATAACCTTGTGACAATGAGATTGGATAAGTTTGACCTGCAACAAGCATCGTAGAAATGTTTGTAAAGTCCGTGTAACCAGAAGTAGCAACACCTGAATTATTGCTAATCGTATTAACAATAACTTCTTCTATCCATTCATCATCAACACTTGCTCCGTCTGTTGCACAATACGGTAATCCCACACAGTTTCCACAACTTGTTGTAAATGTCGTTCCTGCCCAAGCCGTTGTTGTAGCAGCACAAATAGTTCGCCATTCTACTTCATAATCGGTACAGAATATTAATCCTGTCAGATTATAAGAAACCGTTGTCAAACCTGTGACTGTTGTCCAAGTAGCTCCGCCTACTTCACGATAACGCATGTCATAACTCAATGCAGCTAATACACTTGTTCCTGTAATAATAGCCGTCGTATCTGTAATACTTGCCGCTACGATATTACTAGGTGCTTCACAACAACCATCCGTTGTAAATACAAAACTAGCTGTAAAACCACTCCAAGCGGTATCACAATTCATATCGATTTGAAATTCGTAATCGGTACATGCTGTCAAACTATCGATTCCGTACACTAAGTTTGTATCAGCAATACTAATCGTAGTCCAAGTTGCAACACCTACTTCACGATAACGAACCATAAAGTCTGTAATAGTATCAATAGATGCATCCCAAGTTAAGGTAGCATTCGTATCTGTAGCCATGGCATCAAGCGCATAAGCACCACAGACAAAAGCATTCCCATTAAGTGTGACAACACTATTTGATGGATCTAACCAAGATTGAAGACTCGTTCCAGGCGTTCCGCCACCAAGCCAAGATGTAGCAAACTTACCGTATTCATCATAAGTAACATTAGAACAAGAAGCTTGTCCTCCATGCAATTGACCAACAATTCTATGATTTGGGTCAAATAAAGGCGAACCAGAAGACCCTGGTTCTGTTGTTCCTTGTTCCCAGTTTGAAACTCTCCAGTGGTTAGTCGTTGAAAAAGAACTTCCTAATACTAATGGTCCATTGTCAAAACAGATCTTCTTAACATCTCCTGATGGGTGATGAATACCTGTTGCTCCTACTGGTGCAACATTTGCATTGTTCCAACCTGCATAAAATGCATTATATGCTGTTGGTGGAATAGTACTCAATTCTAATAATGCAAAATCAGATGCTGCACTAGTAGATCTTGTTACACTTCCAGAAATACTTTGCGCTAAACTACCGTCAACACCATTACACGTTGGACTTTCATAGTTAAAAACAAATATCCACGTGTTTGGATTTCCTCCAAGACAGTGATTTGCGGTCAAAAAGTATGGCGTTTGGTCTTGTAAAGTATTATTTATCATCGCACCACTACACCAACGAGTATTGTTTGCCAGCATAATCAAGGTAACGGATTTGACTTCATTTTCCCATCCTGCACTTGCTGCACAAGCTACATCAATGTTACAACTCCCAGAATCTCCAAAATCCTTCGCTGTATTTTGAGCGTAAGCAAACATATCTCGGTAAGCATGTACAATGCTAGAAATCACAATAGATCCCTGCCCTTGTGCTGCTTTAGGTTCAAAATATTCTAGAATAACAGTCTTCCCTTTTACTGGAGCTGTTGAAAACTCACCGTGAGATTTATTATTCGATGAAGTAAATGCACCAATTTGATAAGTTCTATCTTCATTATAAATATAGAATTCTGCACCTTGTGGCATGTAAAAACTACTAAAAAGAAAGTTAACAGATTTTGCATCTTTTGAAGCTACCTTCAAACGCCAGATTCTATCTCCATTTGATAAGGTTGTCCAAGTTCCTGTATTTTGTAAACTAAGATGCACGTTAAAATCTTTTCCAAAACGCATTGGCTGCGATTTATCCAATTTTTGTTCATTGTCATCTTCTTGAAGCATTTTTTGTACATCAACAGATGGCAAATAATACGTCGTTATATTTTTACTCATGTTTTGAGTAAAACTCGGCGGTGTTCCTGGGACACTAACTTGCCCATAAGATTGTACGCATAAAATAATTGCGAAAACTAGAAGTGTGATTTTTCTCATACGAATGAATTAAGTTTTTGGGTTCTTTAAAAAATCCCGTGGAAAACGCTAAATACGAATTTCAGACCAATTCTAGTTACAAAGTAGGCAGTAGCAATTGGCAGTTATATCATCTGATAAACAAATAATTATACTACTCACTGCTACTGCCTACTCCGTAATTATTTCTTGATTTTTTACAAGAATTATCGAAAATAACG
>CAZMEH010000350.1:0-13254 GCA_964564885.1 uncultured Saprospiraceae bacterium
TCTTAAACAAGTTCAATAGCTTTATTTACATCCTGACAGGAGATGATGAGGTTATTAATTCTATCTTAAACAATAATTAAACCTTATAGCTTCTTGAAAACTATAAGGTTTAATCTTAAAATTATCGGTTCTTTGAAAATTATTGTGGAAAAGTAATTTTCAAAGAAAATTAATAGTAAAACGCCTTGCCGTTTGCCGTTTGCCGTTTGCCGTTTGCCGTTTCTTGAAACTTCCACAATAATTTTCAAAGAACCAAATTATCTTCTAGTTTTCAAAAACTTCCACCGTTTTTTCTTGTTCTACCAAATCGGTGAATTTTCCTTGATAACGAGTTGCTCTAACAACGTGATTATCAACCCAATGATAATTACCGCCACGAGGTTTTCCCATCACTAGGCTATAAAACGGAAAACCATGTTTTTTCAACCAAACTTCTGTTACTTCTCGATGTTCTTCCACCCTTGAAGTAAAGTAAGTGATGCGATGACCTTTGTCTGCCCAACGCTTTAACGTAGCCAAAGCATCAGGAAAAGGCGCACAAGTTGCCATTCTCCAAGGCTCTTCATTTGGAACATCTTCTGTTATTGTTCCGTCTATATCAATCAGATAATTTTTAATCCCATCAGGTAACACAGGACTAATTTGTTGCCCTTGCTCATCTAATAATTCGTTTAATTTACCTTTCATAATTTCCATGTAATATATATTGAAACCCTTAAAAACTTCATCGTGTAGAAAAGACGATTTATAAAAAATCTTGCGAATAATTATAAATCATTAAATAATTTGCTTGATAATTTGCTGTTATAACACAAAGCTAAGTCTATTTATGTGAATAAAACAATATATTAACATGTTTTGAAAATGGAAATTTAATCTTTACATATTCCTTAATGAGATCTATTATGTCAGCTCATTATTAAATTATCTAATTGCTTTTCTACGCTTTCAGGGATTTCACTATTATCTATCCAGCCATGAACTGATCCTAAATATGGCATTCCTAAATAATTTGCAGTTTCCTCAAAAGGCATATAAAAACCATCTTTTGTAGTCTTTTCTGCCGCACAACTAATCACGCCAAGTGATTTACCTCGCAATTGTCTTCCTTCCGATTTATTGATAGTAATAAGGTCAGTCAACCTATCAAAAAAGACTTTCATTATGCCGCTCATTGAGTACCAGTAAACAGGAGTTGCGACAATAATCCGATCTGCGTCAAGTAATTTCGGGATAACTATTTTTGAAAAATCATCATCGCTATTTTTATGCTCATAGTCATAATGATTGATTTGAAGTGGTTTTAAATCTAAAAACGCCCAATCTGTTTTTGATAATAAATAATCAACCATTTGACGAGTTTCGCCATTGCTTCTTGAGCTTCCGAGTACAACTAATGTTTTTGACATATTAATAATTTTTCTGAAAATTCAAATATTGAAAAATTGAAATAGCGTTAAATACATAATTAGTCTAAAAAAGCATTAAGCTAGGTAGAAATATTGTAAGTCTAATCATATCTTTCGTATTTTTGTTGGGCTTAGAAAAAAACGATAAAGAGGTTTCTCTTTTAAAAATATAATTGACGATGGCATTAGACCAATACGATGCAGGAGATGACTACTATAAAGGTGACGAAAGTACAACAGCATTGCCAAGTGTGGAGAAAGAAATGGGTTTTCTTGACCATTTAGAAGAATTGCGTTGGCATATTATTCGTTCTGTTGCGGCTATTTTTGTGGTAGGAATTGTACTATTTTTATTCCCGAATTTTGTATTTGATACCGTTATATTTGGACCTAAAAATCCAGATTTTTTATCTTATCAAATCATCAATTCTGTTATGGATATGATTGGTGCAGCACCGTTTGAGCCTGTAGATTTTAATTTGCAAATTACAGAACTAGGAGAGGAATTTTTAATTCATATCAAGGTTTCGTTCATTTTGGGATTCGTTATCGCCTTTCCGTATGTGTTTTGGGAAATTTGGCGATTTGTGCGACCTGGTCTTTATCACAAGGAACAAAAAGCCGTTAGAGGAATTGTCTTTATTTGTTCGTTCTTATTCTTCTTAGGTGTTCTTTTCGGGTACTTTGTAATCGCTCCATTTGCAATCAATTTCTTAGCAGGTTATTCTGTGGCAGATGTGGTACAAACACAGCCTCGATTGAGTTCTTTTGTGAATTACATGGTGATGTTTACAGCGCCCGCAGGTATGGTTTTTGAGTTGCCAATTGTTGTCTTCTTCTTTTCAAAATTAGGCTTAGTTACACCTCAATTGATGAAAGATTATCGCCGCCATTCTATTATTATAATATTAATGTTGTCTGCGTTAATCACACCTCCTGACGTTGTAACTCAGTTTTTGATTGGTATTCCCTTATTTATTCTTTATGAGATAAGTATTAATATTTCAGCAAGAGTTGAAAAACAACATCAGAAAGAAATGGATAGTTAGATGAAACATGATTTACGTTTACTAAACTTTAAAGGTTTAGTAAACGTGGGTTTTAATCTTTTGCTTTTCCTGTTCCTTCCAATTCATTAGCGCATTAAAAACCTTAAAATATTGGAAATTATTCAAATCTTGCACGCCAATTTTTGCAGTTTGAATAATGTCTTTTGACAATAAAAGTCCTCTTTGTGTGCCTTTCAATAGCGGTTCTTCTGGCGTCAGCCAATTCTTACCATCAAAAAAAGCGATATTACAATAATAAGTATCCGTGATTAATCCATTTTTGACAATTAAAATATCATCGCAATTTTCTTTCTGTGCATAAAGCGCATGAAGTGTACTTCGATTAGCGTATTTACAGGAATAATCGATCGTATTATGGTGTATAATTTTGAGCGTTTTAATAAGCTTTGGCGAATACAATTCAAATGCTACCTTTTCAATAGTTAATCCATAAGTTACTCGACATTTATAAATTTCGTTGGTCAAATCACTTGGAATCTTGATGATTTGGTTCAAATCCCATTCGTTCGTTGCACCAAACAATAATTCCCTAGTACGATTGAGTCGTTGATTATGCCAATGAATATTTTGCAATTGTTGGTTTTGCAGCTTTATGGTTTCTAATAGGAACATACACTTTGTCGATTAATTCTTGATATTCTGCTTTAGGATTACTTTGATTAGTGATACCACCGCCGCTTTTAAAATATAATTGTCCGTCAATGTTTTCAATAAAACGAATCATGACCGCACTATCTAAATTTTGACCATCAAAATAACCAAAAACGCCTGTATAAAAACCTCTTTCGTACGCTTCTGCTGTTTTAATAATCTCAAGAGTTTTGCGTTTAGGCGCACCTGTAATAGAGCCCGCAGGCAATAATTTTGATAAAATATCACCAATGTGTTCGTTATAATTATTAGGTAATTGTCCACTAATTTTTGAACTGACCTGTATTAATTCGCCATCGTGTGTCGGAATATAGTCCAAATACCGAAACTTTTCTACTTGAATTTTTTTAGCCACCCGATTGAGGTCATTTCGGATTAAATCAACAATAGTCGCATGTTCAGCATATTCTTTTTTATCATTTAAAAGTTCATTAGCAGCATTTTTAGTATTAGCCGAGCTTGTTCCTTTCATCGGATTAGATGAAATAATACCATTCTTAATTTGGACAAATGTTTCTGGTGAAAAGCAAACCAGTTGATTTTCAAGATGTAATTTATACTTTGCCTGACTGAATTTAAAGATTTCTTGCAACGTTAAATTGATTTCTATTCGAGTTGGAAAGGTCAAATTGAGCAAATAAGAATTACCGTATTTGAGTTCTTTCAGACAATATTCAAATGCTTTTTTATATCGCTCATAGTTGACCGGATATTTAATTAGCTCAATATTTTTTTGAAATAATTCATCGTTTGCAACAAGGTTATTAAAACCATTGATATTGAATTGAATAGTTTTAGAGTCCTTCAATTCTGATAGCGGAATGATTTGGCTAGCTTCTGTTCCTTCGAAATCTATGATGAAAACAAATGGTATTTTCTCCTTTCCTAGTTTATTGAGTTGCAGAACCAAAGATTTATTTAATATCATATACTACTTAAATGTTGTTCAATTACAATTTCTTAAACGTTCAAAATTAAACACCTTATTAAAGGTAACTGTTTATGTTAATTCACATTTATATACAAAAATTAGATTTAGAAGTTCTTTAATTTTTTTTCTTGTAACTTTGTGACTGCAAAACCTAGGTATTGAATATCCCGTAAAATAGGCATACCTTGGTTTTAAATTTAAACAAAAAAAATAAGTTACATAAAATTACTAGGTATATTATGTTAATAGTCTTGACTTAAAACATTAATTTTTAATTAATTCAAAACTATCAACTTATTTAAATATTCATTTATTTAATATATAGTTATGAAAAAAATAGCCATAATCATCTGTTTGATTGGCGGTGTGTCTCTCGCATCAGCAAAAGAAACAATCTACGTTAAATACGAACCAACTTCATGTATTCAGCAATATCACTATAAATCTACTACAAATAATGGCGTAGGAATCGTTACAGAATATTTTGACTTTCACGTCAATATTACGGACAAAGAACGATCAGTAGTTCGTACAAAAAAAGTGGGAACATACAAAAAATCTAATTATTCTATCGCTAAAAAATTAGTAGATTGTGATAATAAAAAAGCACATACCTTTCAATCATTGACAGGAAAAGTCGCTAATGGAGAAAAAGAGATTTTATTTATAGAAGAAGAAGGCAGTAATTACAATGTTTACAAAGGTATAAGTGCGTCTTATGAGATTTATAATTCAAAATATTTCTATTCCCATTCACCTGAATACTCTTTTAAATATATCTATAATAAGGACTATGTGCCTTCTGAAAAACTAAAAAAAGACAGCGGAAGTGGCGTTACTACCCTTTTTGCAGGTACGGGTACGAAAGATTGCAATAGACAATTTGGTATTGTTCAAATGCCGGAACATGCTTGTAGTAGTCAAGTAAGCAAAGAGTTTCTAAAAGATGTTGGTTTATACATTGAAAACAACGGTGACGGTCTCTTTATTTTGAATACAATCGACTACATGTCATTAAATGATTATTTAAAATGGCGTTGTTCTGGTTTTAGAACAGATTTAGACCCTAATAATCGTCCTTCAGAATACGATAAACTAGCTGATAATAATACTGCAAAAGGTGGTACTCAGCTAATTTCCTCAATGATAGATACCGTCTCCGTGCTACGAGATAATACTACAAAAGGTGGTGCTCAAACTTACAGCCAGCAAACGACTACTGTTAATAATAACAATAGTGAAATCGTAGCAACATATAGTAAGAATAGAAATACTGCTAAAGGCGGAACTTCAACTCCTACTCAGTACAGTGAAACAACTACCAGAAATACAGATAATTTTATCATTGCAACTTACGAAGGCAATGTAAAAAAAGACGTTACGGAATATAAATATAAGAATGATAAAATTGTACCAACTGGATATGACGTTATTGCAACAAAAGGAGGACCAACTGTAAAATCTTTAAAGGGACGTCATTTTGTAACAAAAGGAGATACTTTATATAGCCTTTCTAAAAAATATGGAACTTCTATTGACGAGCTAATATCTTGGAACAGCCTATCTGACAATACAATTGCTATCGGTGATACAATTATCGTTAATAAATCAGCTTTTGTTTTTTAAGATATTTTTGAAAACTTAGTCTTTGGACTTGTTTATTTAAAGCCACGAATTTTATGAGTTTGCACAAATTATTAGTGTAAATTTGCATCATTCGTGGCTTTTCATTGAAGTGAACGGACGCTTTGCCTGTCTGCCAGAGGCACGACAGATAGGCAAAGCGTCCGTCCGCCAATAAAATATTTAATACCTAATGTTCGATAACTTACCTAACGTTTCTGCTCAATCCATTTCTGTAAAAGTCAAACCTTCTATTGAAAAAATCATTAGAAAGGAACATCCATGGCTATTTGATGGCGGCATAACGAAGCAAAGCAAAGAAGGCAATGCTGGCGATTTAGCCATTATTTATGATAAAAAGAATAAGTTTTTAGCAGTTGGTCTTTACGACCCATTCTCTCCTATTCGTATTAAGTTGCTTCAATTCAAGAAGTCTGCTCGCATCAACAATGAATGGTTTCATCAAAGAATAACGGCTGCTTACGAAAAGCGTCAATCATTATTAGCTACTGATACGAATAGTTATAGATTAGTTCATGGTGAAAATGACGGATTGCCAAGTTTGGTTGCGGATGTTTACGCTGATGTATTGGTCGTAAAATTATACTCGCTCATCTGGTTACCTTATCTCTCTGATATTTTTAAAAATCTATTAGAAATCAGTAAATGTAAAACGTTGGTTTTGCGCTTGAGTCGAAATGTTCAACAAGAAAAAGACGCTTTGCAGGGTTTAGAAGAAGGTCAAGTTTTATATGGAGATTTAGAAAATGAAGTAGTTATATTTAAAGAACATGGTCTTTTGTTTTCAGCAAATGTCATTCATGGACACAAAACAGGTTATTTTCTAGACCATAGACACAATCGCAAACACATTGGAACACTGAGTAAAGGAAAATCTGTGTTAGATATTTTCGCATACGCTGGTGGTTTTTCTGTGCATGCACTAGCAGGAGGCGCAAAGGAAGTGGTTAGTTTAGATATTAGTGCGCAAGCCTTAGAAATGGCAAAAGATAATGTTCAGCTGAATAAGCTGGAAGCGAATCATAAGGTTTTAGCTGGCGATGCTTTTGAAAAAATGGAAGACCTGAGGCGACAAAATAAAAAATTCGATATCGTTGTTGTTGATCCGCCATCATTTGCAAAACGTGATAGCGAAAGAGATCGAGCGATTAGAAGTTACGGACAATTGACCCGATTAGCAATTGCATTAGTCGCAAAAGGTGGCTTGTTGGTGATGGCATCTTGTTCAAGTCGAGTAAGCGCAGATGAGTTTTTTAGAACCGTGACTTATGAATTAGAACGTTCTAATAAACCGTTTGAAGAAATCAATCGTACTTTCCATGATGTCGATCACCCGATTGGCTTTCCAGAAGGTGCGTATTTGAAATGCGGTTATTTTAGCATGTAATATAAATAACAAATCGACACGGTTTTAGAAACCGTGTCGATTAATTTTAACATAGAATTGTTAAAGGTTAGTGCGCCAACACCTTCTATCTTAGAAGTTTTAATTAGAAAAATTCGTAATTATCCCAAAGCACGAGCACCTTCCAGCTCTAACTTACGCTTCAACGCTTTCAATGCTTCTTCCAATGCTTCATATTCTACTTTGGCTTTATCGAAAATCGGTTTTGCATTAGTCAAATCATTTGTTCGACCCATTGTTTCCAAATCTTCGCTGAGTTCACCTACCCTCAATGCGCCAATCTGTTTCGCAGGAGCTTTCATTGTATGCGCTGCTCTTTTCAATTTCTCGGCATCGTCGCTACGAACAGCATCTTTCATATCTCGCATCAACGAAGGACTCACTTCTAAGAAGGTATCAATGATTTCAATCAACAAATCCACATCGCCATCCAACATCAAGACTAATTCGTTCAAGACTTGTTTGTCAATATATCGATAAACACGTAGTCCTGTTTTACCTTGAGATCTGATTTCAGCAAGCGCTTCTTTGTCTGGCATTTCTACCATTAAGCGAGTATTATAAGAAAGGTTTAAAGACTGTTCAATAATTGGCGTTTTCTGATAATTACCATTTTTACCCGCCTTTTCTAATACTTTTACTAAATCCGCTACACTGAATGGTTTACTAATATAATCGTTCATTCCTGCTCGCAGACAAATATCTCTATCCTCTTTCATTGCATTTGCAGTCAATGCCACAATCATCGGTTGTATATCTGATGGAATATTTTTACGAATATTTTTGGTTGCAGTCAGACCGTCCATGATAGGCATGTGCAAGTCCATTAATACAACGTCATATTTGACTTTTTGAATCATTTGGAATGCTTCCAAACCATTTGGTGCCCAATCTGCATTATAACCTAATTTTTCAAGGAAGGTTAATGCTAATTTTTTATTCACCAAATTATCTTCCGCTAACAAAATCGTTAATGGATGATTTTTACCCATTTCCTTATTGAGCGATTTACTAATAGCGGTTTGTTCGTGTCTTTTGTCATTTTTATATGCGCCTGTTCTTAAATCAACCAATGCTTTGTACATGTTTTCTGGTTTGATTGGACTGAACATATAAGTATCGTAATTCGACTTGCGAAGTTTTTCTAGCAACTGATTCAACGAAGTAATAATAGAAATATTAATTCCCTTCTTTTTAACAATTTTAGTGAAGTTCAATGATAAAATTGGATCATCTTCTTCCATTGAGAACGTATCAATAAGTACGGTATCAATGTCTTTTGACTGATGCAATAATTGAATAGCTTCTAAGTGCGATTCAAAGGTTTGATAACTGACGCCCCAGTGTCCTAAATAAGTTTGAAGTAAATTTAGGTTCGTTTTATTTTTACTATATAGCAGTAAACTAAGGTCGCTGAGACTTTCTGGCGTACTCTTAAAGTATTCAGGCGTTGGTTGATTGACACTTTTTATTTTTACGGTAAAATTGAAGGTTGAACCTTTTCCAACTTCACTATCTACCCAAATTCGACCATCCATCATTTCTACCAATTGCTTGGTAATAGCTAAACCCAAACCCGTACCACCGTATTTACGAGTAGTCGAATTATCCACTTGACTAAATGCATCAAAAAGGATTTCTACTCTATCTTTAGGGATTCCAATACCTGAATCCTTAACTGCTATGGCAATTTCATAATCTGGAATTGGTTTTTCGCCATCCTGTACCACATCCTCCTCAAAGATTGGTCTAGCATTGACACTAACATAAACTTCTCCTTTTTTCGTAAACTTCACCGCATTACTCAACAAGTTAATTAATACTTGTTGCAGCCTTGTAACATCACTTAGGATGTGAATTGGCGTTTTAAAATCTATAAAATAAGCTAAATTAACGCCCTGCTCATTCGCTTTTGGCAATACCAAATCCAATGAACGCTCTACACATTTATGCAAATTGAATGGTTCGTACTCCAAATCTAACTTACCCGCTTCAATTTTTGAGAAATCTAAAATATCATTAATAAGCATCAATAAATTATCGCCACTATTACGGATAATTTGAGAGAACTCTTTTTGTTCTTTATCTAAAGGCGTGTTCAAAAGCAACTCACTCATACCAATAACGGCATTCATCGGAGTACGAATTTCGTGACTCATATTAGCGAGGAAAGTACTTTTTGCGTTATTTGCATTCTCGGCAAGTGTTCTAGCATTTTGTTCATCTTCCGTCGCCTTTTTCAATTCTGCTGTTCGTTCAGCAACGACTACTTCCAATTTTTCATTCTGTTCCTTTAGTCGATTAGTGTTCAGTCTGATGACAAACCACAATACTCCACCAATGATAAAGACATATCCTAGCATTGCCAAACTGGATAAATACCAAGGTTTCCTTATTTCAAAAGCCAAACTACTTACTTCACTCCATATATATGCACCTTCTTGTTTTGCTTTCACTTCCAACTTGTAACGACCGTGTGGTAATGCTGGAATAATAATTGAAGTTTGGCTAGTACTACTCGACCAAGACTCATTCAGTCCAATAATTCTTGTTTCATACACTACATCAGATGAAGGAAAAGCCATACTACCAAAAGTCACCTTTATAGAAATTCCTTGCAATAAAGAAACACTTCCAAACTCTAGTGTTTCGCCATTAATTTTTTCAATTTGAAGAATAAGTGGTTTAGGCGTTTTTAGAATATTATCAGAACGTTCTCTTGATAGTGAAACACCTCGAACCGTACCAATCCAAAGACGTTCCATTACTTCATCGTTTACTAAGCACCTGTAACCGATGGTTTTAGATGCGACGCCACTACTTTCACTAAAAACAATCACGCTTTTATCAACTGGACTATAACGTAATAAACCTTTAGTATTCGCAGTCAATATCGCTTTACTATTAGAAATATTTATCGCACGAACTTCTAAATTCGTCATTTTTCTACCTAGCTCAATTCTAACGAAATTACTATGGTCAAATCGAATTAGACCATCTGTAGAACCTAGCCAAAGTACATTGTCTTCATCAAAAGTGATATCATTGATACCAAATTCTTCTACATTAACTTCAAAATCAAGCTGTTTCGATAAGTTGACAAATTTATCTTCTTTTTCGTTGTAGACATAAAGGAAACTTTTGTCTCCTTTTGCACCACAATAAATCCTATTGTCATTACCTTGTCGAACAACGCTTGTATTTCCTATGAAACCTTTGTCTTTTCCATAATCCCTTACCGTGAAATCAGGTAAGATTTTTATTAATCCAGTATTTCCGTCTTGACTAACCCAAACATTGTTTTTACTGTCTGCAAAAATGGAAAAGATATAACGACCACCCGTATTTTTTAAATCAATCGTTTTTACTAAGTTTCGCCCTTCGTAAACATAAACTTGCTCTTTTGATGCCACCCAAAGGCGTTCATCGCTAGTTGTCGCTAAACTTAAAATGTAAAAATTTGGATTATCTATCAGTAATTCATGATTACGTGAATTGAATTTATCTTTTGTTATTTTGTAAACACTTCGTTGATCTGCAATGTAGATGTTTCCTCTTTTGCTTTCACTAATTGCTTGAACAAAAATATTATTATTACCATTATTGACACTTACAAACTCGAAAGGTAACTCTTGAAGCAAATGCAAGCCTTCATCAGAATTAATCCACAAATCATTGCTTCGGCTTAAATAGACTTGATTGAGGCTGGCAAATTCTGTTTCAGGAATTTGTTTATAAGTATAACCGCTTGCTGTTTTAATGACTCTAAAAACACCATTTTGCCAAGTTCCGATATAAGCATTTTCATATTCTTTAAATGCTATACAGGAAATATTCGGTTCATTGACAATTTTCGTAACCGATTTGAGTCCTCTTCTAGCAGCCGTTTCTATTTCGTATAATCCATCAATAGAAGCAATCCAAATTTTATTATCATCAACCTGTTTGATTTGATTGATTTCTAATAATTCTACGCCTAACGGGACATATTCAAACTTATCTTTTGGTCTATTATAGCAGAATAAATGTCCTGCTTGCGAGACCATCCAAAAATTACCAAAACCATCTTCTGCAAAACTGAACGAGCGTAAAAAGCTATTGGATTTGTATTCTAATGGAATTTTATATCGCTTATATTCTCCGTCTTTATATCTTAAAACAGACTCAGGTTCACTTATCCATAATGATTGAGAAACATCTTGATAAACTGTTTTGGGATACCAAGTTGACGTATCTGTCATTTCTCTTGTACCAGGAATCAATACCTTGACAATAGTCGTATCAATTTCGTTAAAAACCTCGCAAATTCCTAAATCGGTAACAACCAATAATCGCCCATCATTAGTCTTGATGATATCCTTAGCGTAATGACTAGGTAAAACTTCATCACCAAATGTGATAAAATCTGTTCCATCATAACGCACAACGCCTTCGTCTGTAGCTACCCAGATGAAGCCATAATCATCTTGCGTAGATGCTTTAGTTAAATCGATAGGAAGACCATCTTCTACTAAATACTGCATCAATCTATACTCTTGCGCTTGAGTATTGGTACAAATTAGTAGAAAAAATCCGATGA
Organism: uncultured Saprospiraceae bacterium; assembly: GCA_964564885.1. Classification (GTDB taxonomy): domain Bacteria; phylum Bacteroidota; class Bacteroidia; order Chitinophagales; family Saprospiraceae; genus CAKZLL01. The sequence continues at coordinate 11,690 of CAZMEH010000350.1, forward strand.
GTGATGTATATATAGTTTTCATTAAATTCACAATGACTTTTAATTATTTGGTTAATCTAATCTTATTTTCAGGGAAAGAAGGATATGAACCTATTAATTCATAACAAACTGGGCTATTTTACTATAAAGAGAGCAAACACTAAAATTAATTAAAAATAAATATAATATGTCTATATAATTAACAATTAGTGACATTTAAGTGAGGTTAAATAAAATTAAAATCATACTACTGTACATTTTAGAAGTCAAAGATCAGAACTACCAATTACTATCGGTATCCCTGTCAGATCACCTACGGCTGTCAGAAGCAAACGAATAATACCGTTTTTATTTATTGATTTTCAAAATGTACCATTACTATGAATTAAGATTTGATGCGCTGGTAGAATAAAGGAATATGAATCCTTTTATTGCTATTCAAAAGCATCTTTATGTCATTGTTTTTTTAAAAAAACTTGAGTATCTTTTAAAAAAAAGACTTTCTCTTACAAAGATATACCTTGTTCTAATAAATGACAAGTTAATAAAATAAATCTTGATATAGCCTTATATATCAATTGCTTAGCGTCAAAATATAGTCATTATCAAAAACATAATCAAGCCACTAATAGTCGTACTTGTGAGATTTACCTGATGATTATCTAATATGCTCTTTTGCTGTAAAGTCGCACCAAGTATAGAATCTGTAAAATTACCTAACATTCCACAAAAAACTATCAGTGAAGCAGCCACATAGTTCCCTCTAAAAAGCACAAAAACAATTGCTACAATAGCCGCTCCAACTAGCCCAGCTATTGTTCCTTCTAAACTAATTGCGCCATCTTTTCCACGAATATCTGTTTCAAGTGTCAATATATTAATATACCGACGACCATAAACATTACCCAGTTCAGATGAAAATGTATCAGAGATAGCAGTAGCAATAGAAGTGACCATCATTAATTCAAAAAGTAATTGATACTCTGGCAAAAACCAACCCAAAAATCCACAAAGCCCTGCAAATCCACCATTTGAAACCGCATTGACGATTGTTCGTTTTCCTTTATTTTCTTGTTCTACACTGATTTTTCGTTTCTGTTCTATTTTCCAGTGACTCACAAATGTGCCTAATCCAAAAAATAAAGTCAACACAAGAATGCCCAACCATTGACTACCTAAAAACATACAGAAAGTAATCAGACCTCCTATTAATGCTCCTAATAAATCTATTTTTTTAGAAAAATAACTCCCAACTGTAAAGACCGTAGTTATCATCAATCCAATTATCCAATTGTCTGGTAATTCTGGCATTTTTTATTGTTAAATTAAGGAAAATATTGAACTCCTTTTTAATGTTCGCAAATCTGACCAATGGTTTATAGAATAATTTAAAACTTCCTGTGTGAATAATCCTTGCAATAATAGTCTTTTTATGAAAAATATAGAAAATAAGGAATAGCATTATCAGAAATTTGACTTAGAACTTGTTCATAATAAAGATGGTAAAACAAAGCTTTTGTAATGTTTTTTATTTATTTTTCAACAAAAAACATCGTGTAAAGCAATTTTTTATCAAAAAAAATATA
>CAZMEH010000351.1:0-6460 GCA_964564885.1 uncultured Saprospiraceae bacterium
ATCATGTCGGTTAATTTTGTAAAATTAAACCGATAACTTCGTTGGAGAACATTGTCCGTAGCTCTCCCGATAGCTATCGGGAACGCTCAATAACCTCCGTCTCGTTATCGATATAATTCACTCAAAATTTACTCGACACTATTAGCTTGACTGACTACTTAGGAACGAGTTATAAATATAACTCATTCAAACAACTTCATAAATTCAAAATGATGAAAAAAACGAACTATTTAATATTCACTTTCTTATTGCTTAGCATAGGAACATTTGCACAAAACGGAGAAATTATTGACGTCGAAGCATTCAATACCTTAACCGTAAAAGGCTCATTCAATGTGGTTTTACATACAGGAGAACCATATTTGCATTTTAAAAGTGGTGATGGTAGTGATGTTTTAGTTGAAAATAAGAATGGTATTTTGTCTGTAACGAGTAAAAACGGAACGGATATTTTACATGATTTACATATAGGTTCGCCAGGTTTTAAAAATATTAATATAACAATTGATGGCGATTTTACGGTAAATAAAAGCTCTATTTCCTTTTCTACACTTAACTTTAATGCGAATATAAAAGGCGAAACTAAATTAAATCTAAACGGAGCAGTCTTTGTTGGTAATTTTAATAATTGCGGAAAGGTGACGATTACAGGAACGGTTGATAATATTTACTCAAATTTATCCAATACTGCTGACTTGAATACGACTAATTTGAAAGCAGGTTCTAGTTCTATTAACCATAAAGACTAATGAAAAAATACTTACCTAAATTACCGCCGATTGCGCTGTACTTGACTTCAATCGTATTTTTTGTACTTGGGATGATACATCCGATTATGACAACTACGATGTTTTTATTAAGTAAGAAAGATATTTATTTGATAGATTCCGTGGAGTTCTTTTTTGACGAAGGAGAGCTATTTATCGGTGTCCTAATTCTTGTTTTTACCTTTATTTTTCCAATATTGAAATACCTATATTTAGCTTCAAAACTAGCTGGATTCCAATTTAAAGGTAGTAAAGTTTCAGAAATAATCATTGATATTATTAATAAATGGGCGATGCTAGACGTATTTGTTGTTGCATTGATTATTATTAATATGAAAATGAACTCTGCGATTATTAAATCAACATTGAAAGATGGCGCAACTTATTTTGCTGTTTCTATATTGTTATTAATGGTTTGTTCGCTTTGGATAAAATATAGTGAGAAGTGGACGAAAGTTTGATTTTTTAAAACCAAGCTAATTTTAAATACACCTAACCTAACACATGAAAAATAATAATTTAAACTTACTAATTTGCTGCATACTTATCATATTTTCATCCGCTTGTTCAAAAAAAAATACAGGCTATGCTTTTCCATACAACACGAATGAAGTGAGCGATATGCGCTTCCTGCCAGAAGAATTACAAGAAATTTCGGGCTTGTCCTTACTAACGGGAACGACGCACGATTTGGCTTGTGTGCAAGATGAAGTTGGGATTATTTACATTTTTGACTTGTTGAGGAATAAAGTTAAAAAACGTATCAATTTACAAGTATTGGATGATTTTGAAGCGATTGAAATTGTTGATAGCAACGCTTATATGCTGACTAGTTCGGGCGATTTGTATTTTATTGAACAAATGAAAGCTAAACCAATTATTCAAAAAATTAGAATTGACAAGGAGCAAGATTTGGAAGGAATGGGTTATGATGCAAAAAATAATCGCCTCCTAATTGTTCCTAAAACAGAAAGCAATAAGACAAAAGTTAAAATTTACGCTTACGATATAGCGACTAAAAAACTACAAAAGCAGCCAATTATACATATTTCTAATGAAGGTGTGAAGCGTTATTGCAAGCGAAATCGGATCAACTTAGACATTCCAAAGAAAAAAATGCCTTTCAAACCATCGGCTATTGCTGTAAATCCTTATAGTGGAAATATTTATCTGCTCGCTTCTGTTGGTAAAGTGCTTTGTGTTTTGTCACCGACGGGTTCAATTATGCATATTGAGCAATTAGATCAGGCTATTTATCCACAGCCAGAAGGTCTTGCTTTTTTGCCAAATGGCGATTTAGTGATTGCTTCAGAGGGCGATTTAGGAAGATTGGTTATTTTGAAGAAAAATTAAAGGTAAATGGTTTAAAGATTGGACGTAGCCCTTTTTTTGTAATCAATGTTCAGGAATGAAAAGTTGGTGTGTAGGAAAATAGAATAACGAGTTTTCAAAACTCATCGTCACAAGTAATCAGGCAATAAAATCATGAAATAATAAAGCCTAATTCAAGGATTTTAGTTTCTTTAAAAGTTTAGCGATTTTGAAATTTAACGAGCGATTGATGTGAAAATATTGACCATTAATAGTAACCCAATCCGATTCTGATTTGATTTCGTAAAGTTCTTTATAATATGCTTTTTGTGCTTTATTAAAATGTGCTTTCCAGTATAAACCTTTGGTGGTAAAGGCAAATCCTTCTCGGCAAGTTCCAAAAACGGTTTGATCACAAATCACTAAAATCGGTTCATCACGAGAAGGAAAAAGGAAATTTTGAGAAGCGTTTCTAATTTTCGCCACAGGCATTTTCATGAAATTAGTATAAATTTTCTCACCTTTTTCTCGCTCAATATCTAAGTAGTCAAATACAATTTGATTGATATCCAATTCTTCTTTCTTTACAAAATGATACCTTAAGACAGCGTTCGATAACTGTATTTCATTCAAATGTCGAGTATGCTCGATAGTGAATTGATTCAATAAAACATCAAAACCTTCATCCAATAATTGGTCGATTTTAATAGCTGCACGTTCGCTATCTACATTTTTCAACGGCAAAATAATATGCGTCAATTGTTGAATACGTGTATCAAAAAAGTAATGAAAACCAGAACTGTAAAACTCTTCTAAATAGTCGCTGTACTTTGTCGATTTGCTTTGTTCCGCCACACGTTTTTTGAGTGCTTGAAAGAAATGTGTTTTAATTTGTTCCGTGACTTTTTCGGTTGATTGACTAAACTCAATTGGATAAACTGATTCGTATTTCTCAATAATCGTTTCTGAACCTTTTTTGTCTTGCTTGTCTTTTTCTTGTGTGGAATTTTTGCTATCCATACCTTGACCACAGGCATGGCAAAACTTAGCATTACTAGGATTTTTAGTTTCGCAATGCACACAGGCTTTGACTTGCAACACGTTTTCCGTTCCGCAATTATGACAAAAGCGAGCTCCTTTAACAAATTTTGTAGGACAGTTTGGACAATTCACAGTTTAATTAAGAATTAAGTATTGATTTGTAAAGTCTTTAAAACTTGGTAAATCTAATTGTATGATAATTAAATAGATTTAATTCAAATAAACGGCTTGCAAAGCAGGTTCAATATCTCTGATTTGAACATCAATATGTTCTTTCAAAGTAGTTGCTAAAGCAATTCCAACGTAATTTGCAGCAACAGGAAACGACTTATGCATTCTATCAACAAGGACGGCTAACTGAATTTTTTTTGGTAAAATATCAAGCATCGGTTTCATCGCATATTGCAAAGTACGACCTGTATTTGCCACGTCATCTACCAAAATCACAACTTTCCCTTTCAAATCTGCTAACGGAAGACCTACCGTTACTTGTTCTGACACAGGATTAACAGGATTCAAAGAGATTTTAGTCATGATGATTTTGGGTTCAACAATAGTCACTTTTGACATCGCAGTGAAAAGCATTTCAGCAAAAGCCATTCCGTTATTATTAATACCAGCGAGTATAATCTCATCTTCATTAGAGTTATTTTCTAAAATTTCAATCGCTATACGTTGCGTTTTTTGTTTTATTTTTTGTGCGTCTAATAGTTTCATTTTTTATAATTTCATTGTTGTAATTGCTCGGTCATTCCGATCGCTATCGGAATGACCGAATAATTACACTAATTTATCACAATTACTTTTGCATTAACAAACTCTCGAATACCTTGCAAAGATAATTCTTTTCCGTATCCAGAATCATTGATTCCGCCAAAAGGCAACCTTGCATCAGATTTTACTAAGCTATTCACTGCAACGGTTCCCGTTTGAATTTCACGAGCTAATTGTTCACCCTTTTCCAAATTATTTGTCCAAAGCGAAGCACCTAAACCAAAGGTTGTATCATTTGCTAATTCAATGGCTTCCGCTTCATTTTCAACAACAAAAACAGACAAAACAGGTCCAAATATTTCCTCTGAATAAGCAGGACTTCCCTTTGGAATATCTGTTAAAATGGTTAATTCAAAGAAATTTGTATCCTTTTTTCGTTTGCCACCAATCAATACTTTAGCACCTAAATCAACCGTTTTTTTAACTTGTTCTTCTAAGTTATCCACTAAATCAGGTCGAGCCATTGGACCAATATTAGTACCTTCATTCAATGGGTTACCGACAGTCAATGCATTGATTTCATCAATAATCATTGGCAAAACTTGATCTGCTATTGCTTCCAATATAATTAAACGTTTGGCAGAAATACACGTTTGACCAGCATTTTTGAACCTAGAAATAACCACCGCCTTCGCCGCTTTTGACAAATTTGCATCTTCTAAGATAATAAAAGGGTCAGAACCACCCAATTCTAAAACAGATTTTTTACCATATTGTGCGGCTTGACTAGCGACTGCTCGACCGCCATTGACACTTCCTGTAAAAGAAACGCCTTTTACCACCTGTTCTTTGAGTACCAAAGGCGTTAAACTATGATGAATATATAGCGTTTGAAAAATATCTTTAGGAAATCCAGCTTCCAGAAACAAGTGTTCTAATGCTTTAGCTGACTCAAAAACATTTGGCGCAGGTTTCACTAAAACAGCATTTCCAGCCATTAAAGTAGGAACAGCAAATCGAATAGTTTGCCAAAATGGAAAGTTCCAAGGCATCACACCAAGTATCACGCCCATCGGTTCGTAAGTCACCATGCTTTTATAAAACTCCGTTTCTATGTGTTCATCTTTTAGAAAAGGACGTGCATTCTTTGAATAAAAATCGCACAAAGTAGCACATTTTCTAATCTCACCAGCGGCTTCCGTGATAGGTTTGCCCATTTCTTGGCTAACTATTTTCCCATATTTCTCATTCAAATCCAACAGTATTTGACGCAAACGCTCAAAATAAACAGCTCTTTCTTCAAATGTTTTTTGTTTCCACTTCAACTGAGCATTATGTGCCGCTTTAATCTTGTTTTCCAATTCATCAATTGAAGTACTTTGATGAAAATATTCGTCTTTTCCAGTATAAGGATTAGTTGATTTAAAACCTTCAAACATAGCTCTTTTGATTTACGATTTTAGCCTGTCTTTCGGCAGACAGGATTTTACGAATTATTCAATCGTTATTCGTTTTTAAAACTAAAATCATTAATTATACTTATCGTGCTTTTTACATTTCCACTTTACAACAAAGACTAAATCCTAAACAACAGTCATTGTTTAGAATCTAGTCTTGATATTATAATTGGTATTTATCTTTAATTCAAAACTATAAAACGATTTAAGTCAAAAATATTAAAAAATAAGCCGTTTTACATTTTATTACTAAGAACATATTACAAGTATAAATGTTTTTGAATGATAAAGAGTTTCTTGTAAAAGAAAAATCATGAAAAATTGAACCGCAGAATCGTAAAATAGTTTTTATAAAAAAAACCTTTTGAATGATATTAGAACCTAATCAATAAAACTTATTACTGTTTTCTTTTTACTAATCATTATTAAATTCAATCCTGAGTATTTAATAACTGATGTTACGCAAAGCAATAAATAGCAAATATTCCATTAGTTAATAATAAATAAACCGTCAGCCGTTTGCCGTTTTACCTACTCGCTTCTGTTTTCAATTGTTCGGACAACTCTTTTCCTAAATATTTATCAATCAGATAATGTGCTAAATATATTAATGGTAATAACAAAATAGCAACAACTGCTTTATAACTATAATTAACCGTTCCGACGGCAAAAAACTGACTTAAACTCCATTGTTGAGGCCCGATAACGAATGCAATGTATAAAACGACAAAACTATCAATGAATTGAGAAAAAAGTGTAGAAACTAAAGCCCTTGCCCAAACCTTCTTTTCTCCAGTAACATTTCTAATTTTCTTAAAAACGTAAGCATCAAGGATTTGACCGAATAAAAAAGCAACAAGAGAACCGACAATAATCCAATTACTTTGACCAAAAACAGAAGCAAATGCAGCTTGTAAATCGGGAACACCTTGCTCATTCATAGAATCCACCCACCAAGCAGTCGGAGAAAGTCCAATCGCCCAATATACCATTACAAAGGCATAAGCGATTAAACCTGCGCCAATATACGAAAGTAATCGGACGCCTTTTACACCGAAATATTCATTGATCACATCAGTCATTATAAAAACAACAGGCCAAAGTAAAACACCTGCCGACATATCAAGTGTTCCTACTTGACCAAAAAGATTCCAGTTCAACGGTGAGAAA
>CAZMEH010000352.1:0-1838 GCA_964564885.1 uncultured Saprospiraceae bacterium
TTGCATAACATTTGTTTTTTATCGTTACTATGCTACACTAGGTCGAATGAATTCGACGGTACAAAAAGTGAAACAAATCATATGCGAATGGGAAGGTACTTACTTGAAACCTACTTTAGAATAAAGTATCGTCGAATTTATTCGACTTGGTGTTGCATAACATTTGTTTTTTACCGTTACTATGCGACACCAAGTCGAATGAATTCGACGGTACAAAAAGTGAAATAAATCATATGCGAATGGGAAGGCACTTACTTGAAACCTACTTTAGAATAATGTACCGTCGAATTTATTCGACTTGGTCTTGCATAACATTTTTTTTATCGTTACTATGCGACACCAAGTCGAATGAATTCGACGGTACAAAAAGTGAAACAAACCATATGTGACACCTAGTCGACTAAAGTCAACGGTACAGAAAAGTCGACGGTACATTTTAGTTAGCAATCTCGCCGCCACAGCTAGAACCTGCGCCCGCAGTACAGCCATAACAATGTTGATTAAGTACAATTGGGCGATTTCTAAGTTGTTCAATGTCAAAATTATCCAAGTGCTGGCTTTTACTAGCGACTTTCAAATCTAACATTTGATTAAAATCACAATCGTACAAATAACCTTCCCAACTTACCGAAATCGTATTTCTACACATCAAACCCATGACAGTACTTGGATTGAAGGCATTGACAAGTTCTGCCATGTAGTCCTCGTAATTTTCAGATTCAATCAGATAATCCAAAAATCGACTAACAGGCAAATTCGTAATCGCAAATAAAGAATTAAAAACGATATCAAATTTACGGCTCAATTGACGTTTAAACTCCGCTTGCAAAGTCGCTTGATCTCCTGGCAAAAACGCACCCGTTGGATTGTACACCAAATCAAGTACTAAATCAGGATCTTCTTTACCATAACCAACTTCGTTCAGTAATTGCAATGCTTTGATAGAATCTTCAAAAACACCATCACCACGTTGACTATCTGTACGTTTTTTAGAGAAATATGGAAGCGAAGAAACGATATGAACCTTGTGTTTCTTGAAAAAATCAGGCAAATCACGATATTTCTTATTCGCCATTATAATCGTCAAATTACAACGGTTAATCACTTTGATACCCAATTTGGTGACTTCTTCAACAAACCAGCGAAAATGAGCATTCATTTCTGGCGCACCTCCCGTGATATCCACGCTGTGAATAGTCGGAACAGATGCAATGATTTCCAAACAGCGTTCTAAAACGGCTCTACCCATATTTTCCTCCTTGCGGTCAGGACCTGCGTCAACATGACAATGCGCACAAGTCTGATTACAAAGTTTTCCTATATTGATTTGAAAAATTTCTAATGGAGCAGCGTTAAACGGCTGATGACCCAAATCCTTTAATTTATTCGCAAATTTAGGAAACTGGCTATCTACTTTTTCTTGCTCTCCGTTTAGTATTTCAAGTTGAAAAAACGAATTTGATAAATCTGTTCCTCTCGATTTAAGAGATTTGCTTTTTTGCTTTACGCCCATATCTTGAGTTTAATGTATAATTATTAATGTACAATGTCTAATGGCGAATCAGATGTTTCCGTCAACTATCAGCCCACGAGATTTCTACTGAGATTTCGGGGCAGGCGTGGCAGGCTGTTTGCCGTCCACCATTTTTACATGGACATTTTTTCAGCCTTGTTCATCATTTGAACGCCATAAACCAACGTTGTACCTGCTTTTATAGCAGCGGCAACATGAATGGCTTCCATCATTTGTTCTTCGTCAGCACCTTTGACCAAACAAGAAGAAGTATAAGCGTCAATACAATAAGGACATTGAATCGCATGAGCAACAGCAAGGGCAA
>CAZMEH010000353.1:0-5768 GCA_964564885.1 uncultured Saprospiraceae bacterium
CTTCTTACTTGATAATATTAATATCATAAGTAGTATAAGGAATACCGATATTGTTTTTATCAAACGCTTTCTTCAATTCTTCATGCATATAAAAATAAACATCCCAGTAATGAGCAGGATCGCAAGAAGGACGAACCGCTAAATCAACAGAACTCGCACCGTGACCTGATACAAAAATATCAATAGCAGGTGTTTTTAATATTTTATCGTTAGCATCTGCAACTGCCTGTATGACTTCACGAGCTGTATCAATATTAGCATCATAAGCAATACCAAAAGTCATTTCTATTCTAATTCTACCTTGACCCGAAATGTTGATAATCGGACCACTAGTAGCAGCACTATTTGGAATGATTACTTTCTTATTATCAGGCGTCATTATAATAGTATTGAAAATTTGAATTTCTTGAACATGACCAGTGAAGCCTTGTACTTCAACCAAGTCACCTACTTTATAAGGCTTGAAAATTAACAACATTGTTCCAGCCGCAAAATTCTGCAAACTGCCTTGTAAAGCTAAGCCTATAGCTAAACCAGCAGATGCTAATATCGCAACAAATGAAGTTATCGCAATACCTGCTTGTTGGGCAGCGGCTAATAGAATTACTACTTTTAAAGTAACGCTTGCAAGTGATGCTAAAAATGGACGGAGTGTAGAGTCTATATTGGCTTTTTCCATAACTCTTTTTAGAATATTGGTAAGAATGCCAATAATCCAAAAACCTACAACTAGAATTAATATTCCTGAAACTATGTCTATAACGCCCCATTCCTTTAAAAGTCCTGTAATTTCTTCAAATCCCATAATAAATAGTTAATATTTGTAAATAAAAAAGTTTGTTTTGTGAATACACAAATTTAATAAAAAACCTATTTAAATATATTAAAAAATAATACAATATAAGTGTTTAAAGGTGTTTTCCTAAGAAACGCTCCATCGATTCATAAAATTCAAAACGATTTTCTTCATTTCTAAATCCATGTCCTTCGTTTTCTTTTAAAATATATTCTACTTCAACGCCATTCCTTTTCAATGCCTCCACCATTTGATCTGATTCCGCTTGCGCTACTCTAGGATCTTTTGCACCTTGCGCAATCAAAAGTGGTACTTTTATTTTATCAACATGGAAAACTGGCGAAGTCGCTTCCATTCGTTTTTTATCTATTGGATCATTTGGATCTCCGACCATTTCATACAATGTCGCACGATAAGGTTCCCAGTAAGGAGGAAGCGTATTCATGAAAGTGAATAGATTAGAAACGCCAACATAGTCAATCGCACAAGCATAAACGTCTGGCGTCAAAGTAATTCCAGCCAAAGTTGCATAACCGCCATAGCTTCCGCCATAAATTGAAATACGTTCCTTTTTTCCTATTCCTTGTTCGATTAACCAATTTACGCCATCGGTGATATCGTCTTGCATTTCTAAGCCCCATTTTCCAAAACCAGCTTCCCAAAACGCTTTTCCGTAACCTGTACTACTACGGTAATTCATTTGCAAAACAGCATAACCACGACTTGCCAAAAACTGAACTTCTGGATTGAAGCCCCAATTATCACGAACCCAAGGGCCTCCGTGAGGATTAATAACAACAGGCAAGTTTTTCGCTTCTACGCCTACCGGTAATGTCAAATATCCGTGAATGGTCAATCCGTCCCGACTTTGATATTGAATCGGCTTCATTTCCGCTAATTCATATTTCTCTAACCAAGGACTGACTTCCGTTATTTCGGTTAGTTTATCGGTTGCTTTTTGATACAAATAATAAGAACCTAATGAACGATCACTATAGGTTCTAATCAGCAAAGTATCTTCCGCTTTGTTTTTGCTAACGATAACAATTTCTCCATCTAGCTCACTTACCAGACGTTCTTGAAGTTTCGCACGCTCGTCACTTAGGAAATGCAATTGACGTTTCCAAGTCGTATAAGCAATGCTGGATAGCTGTTTATCCTTTTTAGAATAATGTAATTGTTCCACATCAACCTCAGGATGAGAATAAAGCTCTTCTAGTTCCAGATTGTTTTCTAAATCATATTTGACAATCGCTGTTTTATCTCGACCAAGATTAGAAGCCGCATAAATATGTTGATTATCAAATGTAAAAAACAACGGAGAAAGCGTTTCTTTAAAGTTCGTTGTTATCACTATTTTGAACTCGTCCGCTTCGGTTTTTCTATATAAAATACTCGTATTAACGCCATCAGTAGCCATTGCAATACGCAATTTGCCATCATGATCCGTCATCCAAGCGGTAATATTTCCTGGGTTTTCGGTAATCATTTCTAATTCACCGCTATTCACATTCAAGCGATATGGATCAAATATTTGCGGATTACGTTTATTCAACCCAACAATAACATGGTTTTCATCGTCTTCTAAATCGTCAATAACTTGCGCTCGAACGCCATCAAAAGGCGTCAAGTCTACATCATTTGTACCATCAATACTAGAAGCTAGAATATGAAAATTTTCATCACCACCAAAATCACGAACATAGATTAGTCGAGTATTATTGACCCAAACGAATCCGCCAATATCCCTATCTTCTACACTAGTAATTCGAATAATTTCGTCACTATCAACAGGCTTGACGTGAATGTTCATGCGTTTTTGGTAAGGCGCAAGAAAGGCAAAATGCTTACCATCTGGAGAAAGTTGATAAGCCGTAGATTCGGGATTCTTAAAAAAATCTTTTAAAGGAATATTCATTTTCATATTGTTATAAATACTAAAATGTATGATTGTGAAAATGTATGATTTTAAGTTCTTTATAAAAAACACTTATTAAATATTCAAACATTATTACAACCTGACATTCAAACATTATTTTTAATTTTCAATAATAATATTTTCAAAAAGGTCATCCAATTCGTCGTAAGACTTAACGCCAACGGCTTCTTCTTCTCCTCCTTTTACATTAATACCCAATGGAGAAATAGCATGAAGCAATTCATTGATTTCTGAAGCTTTGAATTCAAAATCAACAATTATATCATAATCCGTACAAATTTTCTTTAGGAAGGCAACCTGAGAAGAGTTTTCTTTAATTGAAGCCCAAGTAACCGAGCCTTTCAAAGAAAAAGCATTGATATAATCAGCGTGCATAAAAATATGTTCACCAATTTCATCTGTATTCAGTTGATCGCCGATGAAAATTTCTTTGATAATAGGTGTATCCCTAAGCATCATAATTTGACCAATTGGCACAAAATGCCCAAGCTGAATCGCATCCAAACCAATCATAGTAATGGCTTGCTGAACATATTCAACGCTTTGCATTCCAAAAGTTCCCACTATTTTTGGTCCTTCGACCCATTCCTTAATTGCCATCACGCTTTGTGGTTCGATGTAAGATTCTGCTCCTTTTTCAAGATTGAAACATAACCATTCTACCTCTAAAGCTGCAAAATATCTAGCATCCGTTAGATTTGCAATTTCGCTTGCTTTGACTTTTGTTATCAACATATTTTATGATTGTTGTATTTTTTTTAATTTGTACTGCAAATATAATGAATTCAAGTTGTTGAATTGTCGAGATGAGGTTTATGAATTACTTTGAAATTTTATAAATCGGTGAAATATTGTCTATTAAGATATTTCCATCGTATGAAAATTCTGCTGCACTATCATAATTTACTTCAATAAGCAGAAATTCAATTTCCTCTTCTGCATCAAAAACTAAAACGTATTCTGCCCAGTTCGTATGTTCAATGATTGCAGTAGAAATCAATAACTTGGAATTATTACAATCTGTTCCACCATAAACTTGCAAAATAGTAGGCTTGTTGAAGTTCTCTTCCTTCATAGATGACTTAGACCGAGAAATATATTGTTGAGAACGACAAGCAAATAAACTAAAAGAATAGGTATGACCTGCGTCTAATGAATTTTCTAAATTTTGCCCAAGAGCTTCATAAGTTCCGTCAGTTCTAGTAACCATACCAACGAAGTTATTTCCATCATTTGCACCTTGACTCACTTGAAAAAATTTCTTTCTATATCCGTGTATATCAACAGAAGATGAATGAAAGTCACCGCAGTTTTTCCAGCTTATTGGCGTTTTACTATGCCCAGAAAGATCTTGCTCAAAAGATGCGTTTTCAAATTCAGTATGATAAATTCCATTAAAAATCTGTGTTGCGTCATATCTCGTTTCTGTATTTTCTACGATATAAGTTTCAAATTCAGATATTTTTTCAACACTATTTATGATGACTTCCTCTGGCGTGTTGCTATAACCTGAAATCGTAATTGGATATTTACAAGCATTGAAAAAAATAGAAAAGAAAATGATTTGAAATAAGATTATGTTTTTCATGATGTTAAAAATGTTTAAGGTTAAAAACCTGACAGCCGTAGGCGTTCTGACAGTGAATGAAATGAACGGTCTGACATCTGACTTCTAAAGATAGCAGTTTCAATCAAAATAAAAAGAATGAAGCAAGGTAATTTCAGCCAACGTCGATTTTTTTATAACTTGCGATTTGAAGTCAATTTATATGAAATTAACTAAGGCAATATTATATCCTATCTCAGCATTTGTGCTTTCACTGCTTGTCATGTCTATCTTTTTTGGAGATGTCATGTTGCATCCCAATGAATTTACGACAGAATCGGATGGCGACGGAATCAAAAATCATTTTGCATATAATTATTATATCAAACATGACGAAGGATTGCGGTTCACAGGAATGAATTATCCATATGGCGAACATATGTTTTTTCCAGATGCGCAGCCAATATTAGCTGTTCCATTCAATTGGATAAACAAAAATGTCATTAGAATTGAGCATCAAACGATTGGAATTAATATTACGATGCTCTTTTTATCCGTTGGTTTTTGCGGATTATTTATGTTTTTGATACTTCGTAAATTCAATTTGCCGAGTTGGTACGCCTTGCCCATTGCGGTGCTAATCGCCTGCCTTTCTCCGCAACTCAACCGAATTTATACACACCAAAGTCTAAGTTATACCGCTTATATTCCCATGCTTTGGTACACGATTTTGAGCTATGAAGACACCGTAGGACGTAAATGGCTGCGATTATTTGCGCTTTCCTTCCTAGTATTTTTCTTTGCAGGATTGCATTTATATTATCTAGCATTAGGCTTTTTCTTTATTCTAGCCTATATCGGAATTGTCTTTATTTCTAATCTAAAATCATTAAAAAGCACTTGGAAACGCATTATTCCATTATTCATAGCAGGCTTAATTCCTGTAGTGATTTATCAAGTATTCCTGAATGTAACCGATGTTGATATTGCGACACGCATTCAAAATCCTTGGGGCTTTTTCTATTATACTTCACGTTTTGAAAGCATTTTTATACCAATTTATACGCCATTTGAATCACTGATTCGATATTATTTTAAAATGCCTGAAATCCGTTGGGAAGGCTATGGCGCAGTAGGTGTGATTGGTTCGCTGGTACTTATTTTTACGATAATACGAATGATTCGATTTGCGATTAAAAAGCAATTTATTCGTTTCGTTCGATTTACGTCAATGCCTCGATTGAATCAATTTATGTGGTCTGGCGTATTATTATTGATGTTTTCAATGGCAGTTCCGTTCGTTTGGGGCATGCAAGGTTTGCTAGATTATATTCCACAACTCAAACAATTTCGTTCCGTTGGTCGCTTCAATTGGGTATTTTATTATGTATTTACCGTTTATGCAGCGTCTTATATTTACCTTTTATACAAGCGATTTTTACAAAAGAAACTGAAGCCGATGGCGCAGTTTTTTATGGTTTCAATGC
>CAZMEH010000354.1:0-3268 GCA_964564885.1 uncultured Saprospiraceae bacterium
AAACACAAGTTAGAATGTAGCGTTTATTTGTTTCTCATTCCTTAGACAACAGAATAGCGAGCTCTCGCCAGAGGTAATTAAACAATTACATTTTCCTTTTTATGCACAAAAGTATCTATGATATGCTGATAATAAGTTTCGTATTTAGGTAAAATATTATCAATATCAAAACGCTTAGCTTGAGCTAATGCATTTTTTCTAAAGAAATCTAATGTCTTTTCATCTTTTAAAATGTGAATAGCGTTTTTCGCCATATCATCCGTATCGCCAACGTCACTCAGGAAGCCTGTTTCGCCCTGAATATTGATTTCAGGTAAACCGCCAACATTACTAGATATAACAGGAACTTCGCACGCCATTGCTTCAAGCGCAGCTAATCCGAAACTCTCTGAACCAGATGGCAGAATAAATAAATCAGCAATTGCGAGTAGTTCTTCAATCGCATCTTGCTTACCCAAGAAGCGAACTTCATGGCATAAACCAACTTCACGACACATGCGTTCTACCTTTCCACGTTCTGGACCATCACCAACTAAAAGCAATTTACAAGGCATCGCTTCATAAACTTTCTTGAAGACTTTTACAACGTCAGGTACTCGTTTTACTTCTCGGAAATTAGAAACATGTATTAATATTTTTTCGCCTTGTGGAGCGATTGCTTTTTTGAAATGTTCCTTATTTGAGCGTTGAAAACGTTTAAAATCAATGAAATTATGAATCACTTCTATTTCCTTATTGACCTTAAAAGCACCGTAAGTTTGTTTACTAAGACTATGAGAAACAGCGGTTACGCCGTCTGACTTGTTAATTGAAAAGCTAACGACAGGCGCAAAAGAGGCATCTTTGCCAACTAAAGTTATATCCGTACCGTGCAAAGTCGTCACAACGGGAATATATATACCTTCGGACAAGAGGATTTTTTTTGCCATATAAGCGACCGCAGCATGAGGAATCGCATAATGCACATGCAAAATATCTAATTTCTCATACTTGACGACATCGACTAATTTACTAGCGAGTGCTGTTTCGTAAGGTGTATGTTCAAATAATGGATAATCAGCCGAGCGGACTTCGTGATAATACACATTATTTTGAAAATCGCTCAAGCGAGCGGGTTGACTATATGTAATGAAATGAACTTGATGACCTTTGAGAGCCAGCCCTTTTCCTAATTCTGTAGCGACTACGCCACTTCCTCCATAAGTTGGATAACAGACAATTCCGATTTTCATAAGCTGGGTTGTTCGTTCAAGTTTTAAATTCTTATCGAAAAATACCTACCGGTTGATTAATAAACTTATTTGGCGGAAGCTCAACGGGCTATAGTAGGAAATCTTATTTTGTACTTCCTTAAAATGATCTACTATTTCGCTTCATTAGCTATCGCCTAACGAGTTTAATGATAGTTGTTGGATAAGAATTAATTATAACAATTTTTTTTGCAATTTATACAAATAAGCTACTTATTAAAATATCATCAAAACTTAGGCTGATTAATTTCGATAAAGTAGCGTTTTCAATACATACTTTGGTACGACTGTTACTATTAACTACAGTTTATTCTATAATGTTTAGAAAAAAGGTGTGAAAGCTAAAGGAATGACTTTAATCTGAGTTAATCTTTGAAGTCGTTTGAAAAGGAAGTAAATAAAAGGATTGAGCAGGTAATTTCGGTTCTTTGATTATTATGGAAGCTTCAGAAATCGGCTGACGGCAAGTCATCTTTATTGCTAATTTTCTCAATAATTTCCAGAAAATCGTAATTTCTTTATATTTCTTCACTATTCAAATAATAATTCAAAATTAGCTGCCGTTATATCATTGCTTTTACGAGCAAATTTAGCAATACAAAATTTGGTTATTTGATAGAGATAAGCGGTGAAATCCATTGAGTGATTTCATCGCTTTTCATTTTAAACTACCTGTAAAGCGTAATAGGAAATATGGATAAAACCTAGCGGAAAACTCGAATTAATTGTTTAATTCACGAGAATTAGAACGAGCCAGCATTACTTGAATTAATCCTGATAAGATAGATACCATAAAAACAGTGAATAGAATAAAAAATGCACCGCCTTCTTTATATACAGCACCACTAATACTACTACCAATCAGATCATTTTGTAAGACATCAATGAATCGGAACAAGGCTTCGATACTTAACCAGCCTACGAAAAGAATCATTGTAAGAGACATAGCCAATCCTGCCCAAAATGACCAGCCAATTCTTTGCACCATATAGTAACTAATTCCTTGAGATGCTATACCAATGACTAAACAAGGCAATGCTTCTAAAGGAACAAAGGCTTTGACTAGTATGATATGCAAAATACTGAAAAGGATAAGTATTGCACCATATGCAGACATTAAGGCTGCGGTTTTCTGTGTATTCATCTTTTGAATGAAGTATTTTGATAAGATATAAGTGTTCAATTGCCAAGTTAAAAGTATTTTTTAGATATAAAAATTTTTAACAGATTAATTTCTTTTAGAGCAAGTGTAATATTATTTTTAAACCGTTCCTTAATCCATCTAAAAATAAATAGAAACTTCGTTTAATTTGATTATGAATCAATCATAACAATATTAACATCATACAAATAACATATTTTGGCACAAAAGATGTAATATAATTTAGTGTAGATAAAATTAACGCTATAAAAGAACAATAATGAAGCAAATATTAGTTATTGAAGATGATGTGAATATCAGAGAAACCCTTTGTGATATTCTTGAACTCAAAGGACACGATGTAATTGCTGCGGATGACGGTCAAGCAGGAATTTTAAAAGCTGCTCAATACAAGCCAGATTTAATCATATGTGATATTATGATGCCTAAACTTGACGGATTTCAAGTCCTTGATGTGATTAAAAATAACCGATGGTTAATGCGAAAGCCTTTTATCTTTTTATCTGCGAAGAGTAGTAAAGAAGAGGTTTTTGAAGGATTACTAAAAGGTGCGAATGAATACATCACTAAGCCTTTTACTAATCAAGAATTATTCACGGCTATTGACGGTTTATTAAGTGAACGTCAAGTTGTAGCTGCTTAAATAGATGTCAGGTCTATAATATTGATTGTGCATATTTTGCAGTGATTTTCAAAGAACTTAATTTTACACCTAAATTATGAATAAGTATTATAAAAAAATGCTCATAAGTAACCTTAAGAGCATTTTTTCATTGTCTTAGAGCAAAACTAAATACGCTAATATAAGCTTGATTTTTGACAATGAAATGAGTAAAGCGAATGATTGACTTCTCTC
>CAZMEH010000355.1:0-1524 GCA_964564885.1 uncultured Saprospiraceae bacterium
TTAATAAATTAAAATTATCTTCATTTAAACCTACCCTTGGGATTATTTTCTGTTCTCCAGTCCACGATCTAAATGCCATTTGCAAGCTGTTTGATGATTCAGATATAGATTTATTTGGTTGTTCAACTGCTGGCGAAATTCTTTTTGAAGAGATTTACGAATCAAGTATTGTTGGTGTGTTGACTGATATGAAAAAAGAGAACTATGAGGTAATCACCAGAACAACGAACGGCGAGGTATATAAGTCTGCCTTTGAAATGGGCTTACAAGCTAAAGAATTATACAAAAACCCTGCAATCATGCTAGCTTCTAGCGGTGTTATTATAGATGCGGAGCAAATCATACATGGATTAGCTGATAGTATTCAAAAAAATATTCCAATATTTGGCGGACTAGCAGCGGATGACTTAGCATTAAAGGCGACCTATTCTTTATCAAGAAAAGGTGCGGATAATGGCGGACTTGTTTTTGTTGTATTCAATAATGATAAAATTAGTGTAAATGGTATGGCAACTAGTGGCTGGGAAGCTATTGGAAATATTCATACGATTACAAAAGCAGAAGGTAATGTTGTTTATACGATAGATGATAAACCTGCTTTAGACGTTTTTATTAATTATTTTGGATACTTTGATGAGCTTAATTTGCAGAACAAGCCTATCGACTCTATGAGTGCGCAATATCCGCTTCAGATTATAAGAGACGATTATAATGTGTTGCGTTCACCGTTGATTGGAAGTCAAGAAGAAAGGACATTGATATTAGCTGGTGGTGTGAAACAGGGTGATAAATTTAGGTTTTCTATTTCTCCAGGCTTTGAAGTCATTGACCAGACTATTCAAGAATTTGGGCATTTGCAGCATGAGTCGCCAGAAACAGATTTAATGGTTTTATTTTCTTGTAAAGGTCGTCATGCAGCTTTAGGACCATTGATCGAAGATGAGATTATTGGCATTAGTAGCTATTGGGATGCACCGTTAATTGGATTTTTCTCTTATGGCGAATTCGGAAACGTTAAAAATGGTAAATCAGATTTCCACAATGAGACTTGTTCCTTAGTATTGATAAAGGAACAAGATTAAATAAAGGGCTTCTTTCGTCCCTGAATACCCGTCATTACGGCGCATAGCTGTAACGACGAGTATTCATTGTTGGATGCTGTATTTTTTGCATTTACAATTTACTCAAATCGAAGAACTGAATTTTATTTTTACCAGCCTAACTTGATTCGAAGAACTTTTTTATTCACTTTTAAGGATTCAATCTTTCGATTTATTTGTTAAGGTTTATTTCTTTATCAATTTGATTTTTGGTTCACCAACTCTTGGCTTATTTGTTAAAATCAAATTACCTTTTTTATCTAATTCGTAATACAATGTAATTACATAATCTGAACGTGAAATCCAATATCTTTCTTTGTAAATGCTTAGACTGTATTCGATTTGGTCTTTATCAGAATTTGAGATTATAAGTTTATCATCTTCGGTAAATTGAATATTTAAAGAATCTGAAATTTCCATTCCT
>CAZMEH010000356.1:0-4055 GCA_964564885.1 uncultured Saprospiraceae bacterium
GAAACATTAGGTTGTTGCGAATATCCAACAGGGTTAAGTGCTGTGACACTTTCTGATACTTCGGCTGATTTATCTTGGAATAGTGTTTTTGCAGCGGATGAATATGTTATTAGTTACAGAGAAGTAGGAACTTCAACTTGGACGACTGATACGACTGCCAATACAATGTATTCGGTAACGAATTTGCAATTATGTAAAAACTACGAATACCAAATTCAAACACAATGTGATACTGGTACAACTGCACCTTCTCCAATATTTACTTTTGTTTCTGGTTGTGGTGCTTGCTCTGCAAACTTTTGTAATAGTCAAGGAGGAACGCAATTTGAATTTATAGCATCGCTTTCGATTAACGGAAATACGTACCAAACAGGAGATAATAGCGGTTATTATCAACAGGAAGGAGTTGCAGCAACATTAGATAAAACAACCTATCCAATTACACTTACGCCAGGTTTTAATGGGAATGGATTTTCGCAATATGTAAGAATTTGGATTGATTATAATCAAGATGGAGACTTTACCGATGTAGGAGAATTAGCTAGATCTTTTGATCCTACGACAAGTGTCGTTACTGAAAACATTACTATTCCAACAACAGCAACAGTAGGAATTACTAGAATGCGTGTAGTGATGCAATATAATTTGTATCCAAATCCTTGTGAAAATGGTTATGATGGAGAGACAGAGGATTATTGTATTGAAATTACAAATGTTATTCCTTGTGAAATGCCAACAGCACTAGATACGACAAGTGCGACGATTACTTCTATTGGTTTTGACTGGACAACCGCAGGAAATGCAAGTACTTATTTATTGCGTCATCGTTTGGTAGGTACGCCGACTTGGACAGAAACCAATGTTGCTACAAATACAGCAATGATTAGTAATCTTCAAGGTTGCCAATCTTACGAAGCACAAGTTGCTTCTATTTGTACGATAACAGGTGATACTAGTGCGTATTCGCCAACGTTCAGTGCAGAAACTCGTTGTAATGTAAGTACTCGATTTGTAAACAATACGATTTCAAATGTTCAAGTTTTTCCAAATCCGTTCTTTGACTATTTGACGATTTCAATGAATTTATTGAATAATCAAGATGTAACAGTTCAGATTTTAAATGTGAATGGACAATTGATGCAAGAGCAATTATATCGTGATTTGAATGGAGAACAAACATTGAATATTAATACTTCTCAAATTCAAGCAAGAGGAACGTATATCGTTAGATTGATTAGTGATAACGGAATTGTTATTCGTAGAGTAATTAAATAGTAAAAAACAGACAACAGACCTTATAGGTTTCCAAAGCCTATAAGGTCTAATTTTGTACAATAAATGCCGAAAACGCCTCTATTTTATCCGTACTAATCAAATCAATACCAGCTTTTAATAGAACTTTCCAAGTGTTTTCATTATCGGGAATTGCCCAAAGTCTAGCCCGTTTACCTTCTTCATGAACTGAATCGGTGAATGCTTTTAGTTTTTCAAATTCAGCATTCGGTATTTCTCCTTTACCGTTCCAATCGCAAACATTCTTAAAATTAGTACTAACAACAGGCATGAAATCAGCAGAAAATCTTTTTCCTAATTCACTTGGTCTACCGTCGATAGCGACGAATTTTTCTTTTTCTTTAAAAACCTGTTCAACTGGTCGATTACCAGAAAGGAAAATAGTAACTGCGCCTTCTTCTTTAATATTTCCATTGTATTTGGTAAGCATAAACGCATATTCGGCGAGTTGCTTTTTTAAAATTTCATAAGTCGCATTTGCTTCTGTTTTAATATCAATCATCAAGTAAAGCGTTTCTTTACTATTCGTATATGCCGATTTATTTTCAGTAACAATATCCTTTAAAGGTTCTAAATAAAGAGATTTTAGTGTTTTTGATTCTAATTTTAAAATAGGTCTTAAATGCGAAACATACAATTCTCCTTTAATGAGAAAAATATCCACTTCAATACTATTAAAACCCTTATTATAAGCATCAAAGAATGGTTTTTGATGCTTATAATCATTATGCGCATGCGCATTAAGCAACGGCTTTGTTTGAGCAAGAGCATTAAAACTTAAACTAATAACTAGAAAAGTCATAAACAAAACCTTAAAAAAACGTTGTCCATTATCCATTATCAATTATCAATTATCAATTGTCCATTATCCATTATCAATTGTCAATTAAATTTAAACAATCTTCACATATTTCTTGTCAAAAGGATTGAGGCGAGTGCCATCGACATCCGCTTCAACTTCGACACGAAATTCAGATTTTACCGCACGAGTCATGCGAGCAAGACCAGCAATTCCTTTAGTTAAAAAGTTTTTATTTGCAAAATTATCCATTTCAGATTTCAATAATTCAAACGGCAATATAAAATCCAAAACCAAAGGTTCTTCTGCCTTTATTTCAAATGGCTCTTTCAAATAAACCGTACCAACTTGATACTCATCAATGCGTTTATCTTCTTTTCTACCACGTTTATACGTTTCAATCATCGTGACTTTAACAGCCGTAACGGTTTGTGTTTTCATAGTAGAAAAGCGCAATTGACCTTTAACGACGCCTAATTGCTTTATAATTTCATCTGGAACGTCCAATTCGACTTTTACGCCTTCAATTCCGAACCATTGTTTCATTTTTCCGAACATATCTTGAATTACGAATTATGAATTACGCATTACGAATTATTTGCTACAAGCAGGTTGTAATTCGTAATGCGTGATTACTTTAATTATTGTAAATATATTTTAATCTATTATCATTTTTACAATCTAAAAAATATTTTATATGAAAAACAATGACTAGTCGATGAAATAAGGAATAACCTGATAATTTTATTATTTTAAAGAAATGTATCTTTTTTAATTTTTGGGATTAAATATATAGTTAGAAGTTATTGAATTAGTGAAGAAATATTTTAAACTCAACAACTCATCCCTCAAAACTTCAACAACTCGTCTCTCAATAACTCAACACTTCAACCAACCCACAACTCAAAAACTATGAAAGCAACATCAATCTTTATCATACTTTTAATACCGTTTCTAGTCACTGCTCAAATGAATTTTCAGTTTTTGCCAATCAATGAAAATGGTAAATGGGGCTTTATAGATGTAAATGGAAATGAGCTGATTGCGCCACAATTTGATGCTTATACGGTTCATTCCAACCGAAAAAATCGCCAATTATTCGATTATCTGATTGTTGAAAAAAATAACAAAGTTGGGATTGTAGACACAAGCGGCACATTGGTTTTACCAACGATTTATGAAAGTGTAGCAGTGTTGGACATATTGCCATTGCAATTTAAAGTACGAACCAAAGAAGGCGTTTTTCCAATAGATTCCGCAGGAACGCCATTGATTGATACTCCATATGATGACATTCAATTAATTACAGACCGTTATTATGCCGTTAAAAAAGGTAAAACTTGGGGCATTCACGAAATCAATGGAAAACAGGTTTTACCTTGCAAATATTATGGTTTTTATATGGCGCAAAGTATTTCAAGGCAATACGTCAATGACTATTTTATCTATCAAGGAAACGAAGAAGGAACTCAAAATGGTTTATTGAGCCTTGATGGAAAGGTTGTTTTGCAGCCAATTTATAATACCATTAATTTTATAAATAACCAGTTAGTATCGGCAAGTTTGGTGAAAGAGGAATTTAGTTTATATACTACTTCGGGCGATAGTTTAGGTATCATATTTCAAACAGTAACCCGATTGATGCGAGATTTTATCGTGTTGAATAAAGTCTTTGGAAAAAAAACATTGTTCAATTTGCGAACCTTTCAAGAGTTGCAACCGAAGACTAATTACAAACAATACGCCTACCTTTCTCAAAAATATATTCGGGCATTTAACAAAGACTGGCATGTGATTGATACCGCAGGAAACGTATTATTACAGGCAGGTTACGACTCTATTGTAGTTTTTACGGATGATTTATTTTTAACAAAAAAATATAGTAGAAGTAAATGGGGCATTACAAAAACAGGCGATTCCACTATTCTTTATTCGGAATATGGTTTTATTACCGAATTGAATG